>NZ_JBHJUW010000042.1:0-63071 GCF_042268205.1 Streptomyces sp. NPDC056160 | reverse complement strand
GCCCCGGCACCAGGAAAAGGTGCCGGGGCTCCGCGGTCTACGTGTGTACGTCAGGCCGACGCGCAGTTGGGGCAGAGCCCGCGGTACGTCACCTCGACGTCCGAGACCGTGAAGCCGAAGCGCTCGGAGTCCGGGAGGTCGGCCAGCGGGTTGCCGTCCGGGTGGACGTCACGGATCGCGCCGCAGCCGGCGCAGACCAGGTGGTGGTGCGGCCGGTGCGCGTTGGGGTCGTACCGCTTGGCGCGCTTGTCGGTACTGACCTCCAGCACCTCACCCAGGGTGACCAGCTCGCCCAGCGTGTTGTAGACGGTGGCGCGGGAGATCTCGGGCAGCTTGGCCACGGCCCGTGCGTGCACCTCGTCGGCGGTCAGATGTACGTGCTCGCCGTCCAGGACCTCGGCCACGACACGCCGCTGCGCGGTCATGCGCCAGCCGCGTCCACGCAACCGTTCCAGAAGGTCACTCATACACACCAGCCTAACAGCAAGGAGAACAGATCCCGAACAAGTGTGACTTTGGAGCCTTACTTGACTTAGACATTGTCCATTGTAGGATCGGGACTGGCTTCGGCCAAGCGACAGGACCAGAGAAATTGCCGCAGGAGGCGACGTGACCCAGGGGCCGCTCACCACGGAGGCCGGTGCTCCGGTAGCCGACAACCAGAACAGCGAGACGGCGGGCGTCGGCGGCCCGGTGCTCGTCCAGGACCAGCTCCTCCTGGAGAAGCTCGCCCACTTCAACCGCGAGCGCATCCCGGAGCGCGTGGTGCACGCCCGCGGCGCGGGCGCGTACGGCACCTTCACGGTCACCGCCGACGTCACGCGGTACACGCGCGCCAAGTTCCTCGCCGAGGTCGGCAAGGAGACGGAGACCTTCCTCCGCTTCTCCACCGTGGCCGGCAACCTGGGTGCCGCGGACGCGGTGCGCGACCCGCGCGGTTTCGCGCTGAAGTTCTACACCGAGGAGGGCAACTACGACCTCGTCGGCAACAACACCCCGGTGTTCTTCATCAAGGACGCCATCAAGTTCCCCGACTTCATCCACACCCAGAAGCGCGACCCGTACACGGGTTCCACCGAGCCGGACAACGTCTGGGACTTCTGGAGCCTGTCGCCGGAGTCCACGCACCAGGTGACCTGGCTCTTCGGCGACCGCGGCATCCCCGCCTCCTACCGGCACATGGACGGCTTCGGCTCGCACACGTACCAGTGGAGCAACGAGGCCGGCGAGGCCTTCTGGGTCAAGTACCACTTCAAGACGGACCAGGGCATCAAGTGCCTGACCGCCGAGGAGGCGGACGTCCTGGCGGGCAAGGACCCCGACTCGCACCAGCGTGACCTGCGCGAGGCGATCGAGCGCGGCGAGTTCCCGTCCTGGACGGTGTACGCGCAGATCATGCCCGTGGCGGACGCGGCGGCCTACCGCTTCAACCCGTTCGACCTGACCAAGGTGTGGCCGCACGCCGACTACCCGCTGGTCGAGTTCGGCAAGCTGGAGCTGAACCGCAACCCGGAGAACGTCTTCGCCGAGGTCGAGCAGTCGATCTTCACCCCCGCGAACTTCGTCCCCGGCATCGGCCCGTCCCCGGACAAGATGCTCCAGGGCCGCCTGTTCGCCTACGGCGACGCCCACCGCTACCGCGTCGGCATCAACGCCGCGCACCTGCCGGTGAACCGGCCGCACGCCACCGAGGCGCGCACCCACGCCCGTGACGGCTACCTGTACGACGGTCGCCACAAGGGTGCGAAGAACTACGAGCCGAACAGCTTCGGCGGTCCCTTCCAGACGGACCGCCCGCTGTGGCAGCCCGTCGAGGTCACGGGCGCGACCGGGGACCACGCGGCTCCCTCGCACACCGAGGACAACGACTTCGTCCAGGCCGGCGACCTCTACCGGCTGATGACGCAGGAGGAGAAGGACCGGCTGATCGGCAACCTCGCCGGTGCCCTCTCCCAGGTCTCGCGCGAGGACATCGTCGAGCGCGCGATCGACAACTTCCGTCAGGCCGACGGAGACTTCGGCAAGCGGCTGGAGGCCGCGGTCCAGGCCCTGCGCGGCTGACACCAGCACTGGACCGTTTGCCGGGGCGGGCGGGCCGGGTTCCTTCGGGGACCCGGCCCGCCTCCGTTCGTGCCGGGTGCGATCTCCGTCCGCGCCGGATGGGAGCCGGGCCGTGGGCCGTGGGCCGTGCGGGCTCAGGCGGGCACCTGTGCCGCGTGCCGCCGGGCGGGCGCCCAGCAGCGGATGACGTCCCGGACCGAGACGATGCCGGCCGGCTCGCCGCGCTCCAGGACGATGAGGTGGCGGAAGCCGCCGTGCGCCATGGCCAGCGCCGCCTCTTCCAGGGTCCAGGACGGTGCGGCGAAGACGACGTCGGTGGTGGTGTGGGCGTGGGCGTGCTCGGTGTCCGGGCTCTGGCCCAGGCCGACGGAGTCGAGGATGTCGCGTTCGGTGAGGATGCCGATGCCGTCGGCGTCGGGGTCGTGGACGACGGCCGCGCCGACACGGCGGGCGGACATCAGGGCGGCGGCCTGGCGGAGGGTGTGGTCGGGGCCGATGGTGAGGACCACCGTGCTCATGGCGTCGCGGACGAGCAGGGGGGCGAGCATGGGATGGAGCCACCTCCTCAAGGAATCCACGCGGAGGACGGCCCGGAAGGGGCAGGCACCGCGGGAGGGTCGGATTCACTTGTTCACAAGTGGGGGCTTTCCAGAGTCGCAGGTGAAACGGGGGTCAACAAGAGGGCGCGCGTGCTGCGTTGGGTGGTGCGGGGGGTGTTCGAGGGTGCTCAGGTGCGCCGGTTGAGATACCCCAGCATCTCGTCGTGCAGCAGCCCGTTGGATGCCGCCGCGTTGCCGCCGTGCGGGCCGGGCCGGCCGTCCAGGGCGGTGAAGGTGCCGCCCGCCTCGGTGACGACGATGGCGTTCGCGGCCATGTCCCACAGCGACAGTTCGGGCTCGGCGCAGAAGTCCACCGACCCCTCGGCCACCATCATGTAGGGCCAGAAGTCGCCGTACGCGCGCGTGCGCCACACCTGGCGGGTCAGGTCCAGGAAGCCGCCGAGGCGCCCCTGCTCCTCCCAGCCGCTGAGGGAGGAGTACGCGAACGAGGCGTCCGCGAGCCGGGACACGCGCGAGACCTGGAGCCGGGACGCCTGCGACAGGCTGCGGCCGGAGAAGGCGCCGTGGCCCTTCGCGGCCCACCAGCGACGGCCGAGCGCGGGCGCGGAGACGACCCCGACGACCGGCTGGTAGCCGCCCTCGCCCGCCTCCGTCAGGGAGATCAGCGTGGCCCACACGGGCACGCCACGCACGTAGTTCTTGGTGCCGTCGATCGGGTCGACGACCCAGCGGCGCGGGCCGGTGCCCTCGACGCCGTACTCCTCGCCGAGGACCGCGTCACGGGGGCGGGCGCGCTGCAGCTGGCCGCGGATCAGCTCCTCGGCCGCCTTGTCCGCCTCACTGACCGGGGTCATGTCGGGCTTCGTCTCGACCTTGAGGTCGAGGGCCTTGAAGCGGTCCATGGTGGCCGCGTCCGCCGCGTCCGCGAGGACGTGGGCCAGACGCAGATCGTCGAGGTAGTCGGGCATGTACGGAACGGTATCCGTCCGAGGCGGCCCGAGGCCACAAGGGGTGCTGAACACCAGGTGGCCGCCGGGTGTCGCCGCGGCCACCGGCCGTGCCCGCACCCGCGCCGCCGCGAACCCGGGGCCGCGCCCCCACCCGCGTCGACGCGGACCCTTGACAGTGCCCCCACCCGCGTCAACTCTGTGCCCAGAGCCGCCAGGACCTGCTCCCGGGGAGGCGATGATGCCCGCAGCGCGGGAATCCCTGCTGGACGCCGCTCGTGCGGCGCTGGGCAGCCGGCCGTGGTCCGCGGTGCGGATGGTGGACGTGGCCGCGGCGGCGGGCGTGTCGCGGCAGACGCTCTACAACGAGTTCGGCGGCAAGGACGGGCTGGCGCGGGCCCTGGTCAGGAAAGAGGCGGACGGCTACCTCGCCGGGGTCGAGCGCGCCCTGGCCGGCCCCGGCGGCCCGCGCGAGCGCCTGACCGCCGCCGCCGAGTGGACCGCGGCGGCCGCGCGCGGTGGCGTCCTGGTCAGGGCCCTGCTCACCGGCTGCTGGAGCGAACGCCTGCCCGCGCCGGTGCTGTCGGCCGTCCCGTCCTCCTGCGCCGTGCCCGCGCAGCGCAGGGCGGACGGTCCGCTGCCCTCGCCGGGAGACCTGCTCGCGACCGTCCGCGACCGGGCGGCGGCGGCCCTGGCCGAGCCGGGCGCGACGGGCGCGGACCGGGCCGAACTGGCCGGTGTCTGCGAACTGGTGTTCCGCCTCGCGCTGTCCTGCGTCGCCGCCCCGCCGCACGGGACGGGGCTCGCCGACCTCGTGCACGGCCTGCTGCACCGTCACCAAGCCGCCTGAACCCCGTCGGCGGGGCCGATCGGAGCGGGGGTCAGTACGAGGCGAGGAGCCGGTGCGGAGGACCGCTACGGGGAATCAGGACGTGGGCAAGGGCGGAGGTTCAGTGCGTGGAACCGGACAACTGCAGCCCGATCACGCCGAGGATGACGAAGCTGATCGAGACGATCTTCAGCGTCGACACCAGGTCGCCGAGGAAGATCATGCCGTAGATCGCGGTGCCCGCCGCGCCGATGCCGGTCCACACCGCGTACGCCGGTCCCACATCGAGCTTGCGCAGGGACAGGGTGAGCAGGCCGAAGCTGCCGAGGGCGAAGCAGGCGAAGGCGATGGTCGGCCAGAGCCGGGTGAAGCCGTGCGAGAGTTTCAGACAGACGGCGAAGCCGGTCTCGAGCATTCCCGCGACGATGACCAGCAGCCACGCCATGTGCTGTCCTCCCGTGTGTCCGCGTTCCGTGGCCGCTCCGGCTCGGTGCGATTATGCACTTACCTGCCCGAGGGTGCGGCAAACAACGCGGGCCCCGGGGACGGGCCGGCCGCCCTCAGTCGCCCTCCGTGCGCTCCCGCGTGGCCAGCAGCCGGCGCAGCGAGTACAGCCGGGCCGGATCGGCGTGGCCGTCGGCCACCCAGGCGTCCAGCGCGCAGTCCGGCTCGTCGTGGCTGCACGCGCGCGGGCAGCCCTCCGTGCCGGGTTCCAGGTCGGGGAAGGCGTGGATGACCCGGGACGGGTCGATGTGGGCGAGCCCGAACGACCGTACGCCCGGGGTGTCCACGACCCAGCCCTCGCCGCCCGCCAGCGGCAGCGCCAGCGCCGAGGTGGTGGTGTGCCGGCCCCGGCCGGTGACCGCGTTCACGTGCCCCGTCGTGCGCCGGCGCTCGTCGGGGACCAGCGCGTTGACGAGCGTGGTCTTGCCGACGCCGGAGTGCCCCACGAACGCGGTGACCCGGCCGCCGAGATGCGCGCGCACCCGGTCCGCCGCGCCGCCGCCCCGCTCCAGCTCCTCGCGGCTGGTGACGACGTAGGGGATGTCGAGCGCCCCGTACAGCTCCAGGAGCTTGTCCGGCGGGGCCAGGTCCGACTTCGTCATCACCAGGAGCGGTTCGAGCCCCGCGTCGTACGCCGCCACCAGGCAGCGGTCGATCAGCCGGGGGCGCGGTTCGGGGTCGGCGAGCGCGGTGACGATGGCCAGCTGGTCGGCGTTGGCCACGACCACGCGCTCGTAGGGGTCGTCGTCGTCCGCGGTGCGGCGCAGGACGGAGGTGCGCTCACCGATGCGGACGATGCGCGCGAGGGTGTCCTTCTGGCCGGACAGGTCGCCGACGAGGGCCACCTGGTCACCCACGACGGCGGCCTTGCGGCCCAGTTCGCGGGCCTTCATCGCGACGACCGTACGGCCGTCGACGAGGCAGGTCAGCCGGCCACGGTCGACGGTGAGCACCATGCCCTCGGCGGCGTCCTCGTGCTTGGGGCGGATGTGCGTACGCGGCCGGTTGCCCCGGCGGTTGGGCCGGGAGCGGATGTCGTCCTCGTCGGTGTGCTTGCCGTAGCGGCGCATGGCGTGTTCCCCGCGTCCTACGCCCCGAGCATCCCGGTCCACAGGTCGGGGAAGTCCGGCAGGGTCTTCGCCGTCGTCGCCACGTCCTCGATCCGCACGCCCTCGACCGCCAGGCCGATGATCGCACCGGCCGTCGCCATGCGGTGGTCCTCGTAGGTGTGGAAGACGCCGCCGTGCAGCGGGCGCGGGCGGATGTGCAGGCCGTCGGCCGTCTCGGTCACGTCACCCCCGAGTTCGTTGATCTCCTTGGTGAGCGCGGCCAGCCGGTCGGTCTCGTGCAGCCGGAGGTGGGCCACGCCCCGCAGGGTCGAGGGGGAGTCCGCGAGCGCGGCGACGGCCGCGACGCCGGGGGTCAGCTCGCCGACCTCGCCCAGGTCCACGTCGATGCCGTGCACCGCCCCCGACCCGGTGAACACCAGGCCGTAGTCGGTCAGTTCACAGGAGCCGCCCATCTCGGTGAAGATCTCCCGCAGCCGGTCGCCCGGCTGGGTGGTCCGCTCCGGCCAGTCCGGGACGACCACCTTGCCGCCGGTCACCAGCGCCGCCGCGAGGAACGGCTGCGCGTTGGACAGGTCCGGCTCGATCGTCAGGTCCCGGCCGAGCAGGGCGCCCGGCGTCACCCGCCACACGTTCGGCTCGCCGCCCGACTCCGGGGTGTCCACCTGGGCGCCGACCGCGCGCAGCATGTCCACCGTCATCCGGATGTGCGGCATCGAGGGCAGCGTCGCCCCGACGTGGCGGACCTCGACGCCCTGGTTGAAGCGCGGCCCGGACAGCAGCAGGGCGGAGACGAACTGGGAGGACGAGGAGGCGTCGATCTCCACCGGGCCGCCGTCCAGGGCGCCGCCGCCGTGCACGGTCAGCGGCAGCGCGCCGCGCCCGTCGTCGTCGATCCGGGCGCCCAGCGCGCGCAGCGCGTCGATCACGCCGTGCAGCGGCCGCTCGTAGGAGCGGGGGTCGCCGTCGAAGCGGACGGGGCCGTCGGCGAGCGCGGCGACCGGCGGCAGGAAGCGCATCACCGTGCCCGCGTTGCCCACGTCGACCGTGGCCGGTCCGTGCAGCCCCGCCGGGATCACCCGCCACGCCTCGCCCGAACCGCCCGCGCCCAAGGAACTGGAGGACACCGTCTCCTCGATGCCGACACCCATCGCCCGCAGCGCACCGGCCATCAGCAGCGTGTCCCGGGAGCGCAGCGGGCGGCGCAGCCAGCCCGGCTCGGAGGCCAGCGCGGCCAGCACGAGGGCGCGGTTGGTGACCGACTTGGACCCGGGCACGTGGACCGTCGCGTCGACGGCTCCGCTCGCGTGCGGGGCGGGCCAGAGGGCGGTGTGGGCGGGGTTCGGGGCCATGGGCCCACTCTATAAGGAGGCCGTCGCAGCGGCCTTCCTGCGGTGCGGCCCGGTGATCGGCACCGGCCGCCGGCGCGGTGGGCCGCTCACCTGCCGAGCAGCCAGCGGCCCCCGCCCATCAGCGAGCACAGCGAGACCGCGTGGAAGAGGAACAGCCACAGGGCCGCCGGCACGTGCGTCAGCCGCGCCAGCTGGTCCGCGTCCGAGTCCCCGGCGCCCCCGCGCGAGCGTTTCACCTGGAGTTCGAAGGCCGGGCGCACCCCGCCGAGCAGCAGGAACCACACCACCGCGTACGCGAACGCCGCCTGCACCTGCGTGCCGGCCAGCCACGACACCAGCAGGAACGTGCCGCCGGTGAGGACCACGGTCAGCACGCCGTAGGCGTTGCGGATCATCACCAGCATCGCCACCAGCAGTGCCGTGGCCGCCCACAGCAGCAGCGTGACGCGTCCGGCGGCCAGCAGGGCGGCGCCGCCCAGACCCAGCAGCGGGGGAGCGGTGTAGCCGGAGGCGGCGGTCAGGATCATGCCGAGGCCGTACGGTCTGCCGCGGCTGACGGTGAGGCCGCTGGTGTCGGAGTGCAGCCGTATACCGGTCAGCGTGCGGCCGGTGAGCAGCGCCACCAGGCCGTGGCCGCCCTCGTGGGCGATGGTGATGGCGTTGCGGGAGATCCGCCACAGGGTGTGGGGGACCACCACGGCCAGGGCGGCGGCCGCGGTGGCGAGCACCACCCACAGGTCGGGTCCCGGCTGGCTGCCGACGAGCCGGTCCCACAGGCCGGGCAGTGCGACGGAGGCGAGGCTGTCCATGTTTCCGTTGGGCTCCCTGTCGTCGTACGGAGTCTGGCAGTGTGGCACGCATGTGCGGACGGTATGCAGCGAGTCGCGGGGCCGAGGATCTCGCGGGAATCTTCGAAGTGGAGAAGTCGGAGCCGGAGGAGGCCCTGGAACCCGACTACAACGTGGCCCCCACCAAGGAGGTCCACGTCGTCCTCGACCGCCCCTTGAAGGACGCTGGGGACACCCGCCCGGTTCGGCAGCTGCGGAAGCTGCGGTGGGGACTGGTCCCGTCCTGGGCGAAGAGCCCCGAGGGCGCCGCCCGGATGATCAACGCCCGCGCGGAGACGGTGCACGAGAAGCCCTCCTACCGCCGCGCCTTCGCCGCCCGGCGCTGCATCGTGCCCGCCGACGGCTACTACGAGTGGGTCACCGCCGCCGAGGAGCGGGAGCTGGAGGTCGAGGGCAAGCGCAAACGCCCGCGCAAGCAGCCGTACTTCGTGACCCCGGCGGACGGATCGGTGTTCGCGATGGCGGGGCTGTACGAGTTCTGGCGGGACCGTACGCTGCCCGACGACCACCCGCGGGCCTGGTGGGTGACCTGCTCGGTGATCACCACGGAGGCCGAGACGGCCCCGCTGGCGGCGGCCCCGGCCGAGGGACCGCGTTCGCTCGCCGACATCCACCCCCGGATGCCGCTGATGCTCACCCCCGACCGCTGGGACGCCTGGCTGGACCCGGCCCGCACGGACGCCGGCGAGCTGCGGTCGCTGCTGGCACCCCCGCCCGGGGGCCTGATGCGCGCGTACCCGGTCGCCACGGCGGTGAGCAACGTCCGCAACAACGGCCCCGAGCTGCTGAAGGAACTGCCCGCGCCGGAGGCGGGAACCCTCTTCTGACCTCCCCGTCTGCCATCCTCTCCCGGGTGACCCCTGACACACGTGAGACCGTCGAGACACCGGCGGGAGCCGCCCGCGTCACCTGGCACCGGGCGGCGCGGGCACGCCTCGTCCTCGCCGTGGGCCACGGCGCCGGCGGCGGCGTCGAGGCCCGCGACCTCCAGGCCCTGGCGCGCACGCTCCCCGGGCACGGCGTGAGCGTCGCGCTCGTCGAGCAGCCCTGGCGGGTGGCGGGCAAGAAGGTCGCGCCCGCGCCGAAGACGCTGGACACCGGCTGGCGCGGCGTCTGGCCCGCGCTCGCCGCCCCGGGCCTGCCGGTCGTCTCCGGCGGGCGCAGCGCGGGCGCACGCGTGGCCTGCCGCACGGCCGCCGAGCTGGGCGCGCACGCCGTGCTCGCCCTCGGTTTCCCGCTGCACCCGCCGGGCAGGCCGGAGAAGTCCCGCGCCGCCGAACTGCTCGGGGCGGGCGTGCCGACCCTGGTCGTCCAGGGCGGCAACGACCCCTTCGGCAAGCCGGAGGAGTTCCCCGAGGGGCCCTTCGAGCTGATCACCGTGCCGTACGGCGATCACGGCTTCGCCGTACCGAAGAGGGCGGAGATCACCCAGGAGCAGGCCCTGGGCGTCCTCACCGACGGTGTGGTGCGGTGGGCCGCGTCACTCGGGTGACGCCCCGGGAATGCGGGCCCGGTGCGCACTGTTGAGGCGGACAGAAGTGCTGGGGCCCCAGCGCCACCGTCGTCAGGAGAGGGAGTCCGCCGCATGGGTTCGACCATCTGCCCGGCCCGTAGCAGCCACAACGACCTGGACTGGTCGGTGCTGCACGTGGCCAGGACCGCCCCTATTCGGGCGGCGGGCGGACCGGATCGTCGTCTATCCTCCGAAACGAGTGGGGCCGCCTTCGGTCCCGCGACGTCGCTTGAGGAGGTGGGTCCGGTTCCCGGTACCGACGCAGGGACCGACAACGGCCGGGCGGAGCTGCCCGAGGGCCGGGGCACGGGCGTGGAGTCGCCCGCGGAGTCGACCGCCGCGCGCAGCGCGCGCTTCGAGCGGGACGCCCTGGAATTCCTCGACCAGATGTACTCGGCGGCGCTGCGCATGACGCGCAACCCGGCCGACGCCGAGGACCTGGTGCAGGAGACGTACGCGAAGGCGTACGCGTCCTTCCACCAGTTCCGCGAGGGCACCAACCTCAAGGCGTGGCTGTACCGGATCCTCACCAACACCTTCATCAACTCCTACCGCAAGAAGCAGCGTGAACCCCAGCGCAGCGCCGCGGAGGAGATCGAGGACTGGCAGCTCGCGCGTGCCGAGTCGCACATGTCGACGGGTCTGCGCTCCGCGGAGTCGCAGGCGCTCGACCACCTGCCCGACTCGGACGTGAAGGAAGCGCTGCAGGCGATCCCCGAGGAATTCCGCATCGCCGTCTATCTCGCGGACGTAGAGGGCTTTGCGTACAAGGAGATCGCGGACATCATGGGGACACCCATCGGCACGGTGATGTCCCGGCTGCACCGGGGCCGCCGTCAACTGCGCGGCATGCTCGAGGACTACGCCCGCGAGCGCGGGCTGGTCCCGGCCGGCGCCGGAGAGTCGAACGAAGCGAAAGGCTCGGGCTCATGAGCTGCGGAGATCCGCACGAAACGGACTGCAGTGAGGTACTCGACCACCTGTACGAGTTCCTCGACAGCGAGATGCCGGACGTCGACCGCGACAAGTTCCGCCAGCACTTCGACGAGTGCTCGCCGTGCCTGGAGAAGTACGGCCTGGAGCAGGCCGTGAAGAAGCTGGTCAAGCGGTGCTGCGGCCATGACGACGTGCCCTCGGACCTGCGTGCCAAGGTGATGGGCCGGCTCGACCTGCTCCGCTCGGGACAGCCGGTCTCCGACCGCCCCGTCGCTTCCGACCGTGACGTGACGACGGCGCCGGTGACTCCGCAGGAGTCCTGACCTCCGGTTCACCCTTACGTGCTAATCCGCGGGTTATCGGCCCGCGGACCGCCCTTCCCGCGCCCTAGGCTCGGCCCACTGGCCGTGGACAGGCATGACCGGGGAGGGGCGTCATGGAGGCGGTTCCGCCGCGGGCCCGCGCGTACGTCACCTGTGTCGCCCTCGGCGCGCTGGCCTGTCTGCTGCCACTGCCGGTGATGCCCGCGCCCTGGTGGGCGCTGGTCACGCTCGCCGCGCTCTACGCGGGCTGCAACCAGGTCGTCCGCCGGCACTTCGCGGGTCCGTTCTACCCCGTCCTGCTGGCCGCGGCCTTCCTGCTGCCGCCGCCCGCCGCCGCGCTCGTCCCGCTGCCCGGCGCCCTGCTCACCCCGGCCGGCCGGCGGCCCGAGACGCTGCGGCGCCTGTGGCGGGCGGCGCAACTCGTCCTCGCCGTGTGGGCGGCGGCCCGCGTGCACTGGGAGCTGGGCGGCCGGGACGCCGTCGTCGGCTGCGACTTCCCCTACGCCCTCGTCCCCGCGGGCGCCGCCGTGACGGCGTTCTGCCTGGTGCTGACCGCGCTGGACGGGGGCATCCGCCTGCTGGCGGCCGGGGGGCCGGCCGTACCGCGCGGACGGTGGGCGCGGCCGCCGGTGCGCCACGCCTGGCGCGGCCTGTTCGCCCGCTCGCTCGCGCCGATCGCCGTGCACGGCCTCGGCGGGCTGATGATGGCGGTCCTGTGGCGCAGCCCGTACGGGCCGGTCGCGGCCCTCCTCGTGCTGCTGCCCATGTGCGTGTCCTGGTGGGTGTACGCCCAGTACCACCGCGAGCGGGCCGCCCATCGGGCGACCGTCCGGGCGCTGGTGCAGGCCGTCGACATCAAGGACGGATACACGCGCGGACACAGTGAACGCGTCGGGCAGGCCTCCATGATGATCGCCCGCGAACTCGGCCTGGACGACGAAGGCGTGGAGGTGCTCCGCTTCGCCGGAATCCTGCACGACGTCGGCAAACTCGGCGTACCCACCCGGCTGCTGCGCAAGGACGGCCCGCTCACCCCCGAGGAGCGGCGCGTGATCGAACTGCATCCCGAGTACGGGCACGAGATGGTGCGCGGCATCTCCTTCCTCGGCGAGGCCCGCTCCGCGATCCTGCACCACCACGAACGGCTCGACGGCAGCGGCTACCCCTACGGCCTCAGGGGCGCCCAGATCCCGGAGTGCGCGCGCGTGGTCGCCGTGGCCGACGCGTTCGACGCGATGACGTCCACCCGCTCCTACCGGCGGGCCCGGCCGGTCACGGCCGCCCTGCGGGAACTGGAGCGCTGCGCCGGCGCCCAGTTCGACCCGCGCATGGTCACCGCCCTGGTCCGGGCCCTGGACCGGCACGGCTGGCACCCGGCGGTCACCGCCGAGGAGGTCCCTGACGACGCCGTGCCCCGGCCGCCGTCGGGCCGGGCCGCCGGCGCCGTGCCCCCCTCGCCCACGGGCGCCGGCACCGGCACATCGGCACTCTCCCCCCGGCACGCCTCTCCGCGCGCCTCCCCGAGCCCGCCGCCCGGTGCGGGCGGAGCCCGTCGGCACGGCGGTCCCGGCTGATGGGGACGGTGCGCGGCTGCGCCCTGCTCGTCGCCCTGCTCTGCCTGGCCGTCACCTTGTGGACCGGGCTGGAGGAACGCGGGACCGCCCTCGCCTTCGGTGTGCTGGTGCTGGCCGGGGAACTCAGCCGGTGGCCGGGGACCGAGGCGGGCGAGGCCGCGCCGCTCGGCGCCGCCGGAGCGCTCGCGTACGCCCTGCTAGGCGAGGACGCCGGGCTGCCCAGCCACCACGGCGCGTGCCAGGTCGTCGCCGTGGTGTTCGCCGCCTCGCTCCTGGGCAGCGTGCCGCACGTCGCCCGCGGCCGCGGCAGGACCGCCGACCACCTGGCCCGCCGCGTCCTCACCGTCTCCTTCGCGGCCCTCTGCTTCCAACCCCTCTACAACGGCGGGCTCTTCCGGAGCCGGAGCGGCCCCGCGCACGCCGCGCTGCTGGTCGCCCTGCTGGTGCTCACCGCCCTGTGCGGCGCCGTGCTCGCCGCCGCCGAGGCCCACCGGCGCACCCGGTGGCCGTTCGGTCCGCTGCTGCGCGAGGAGCTGCGCGGCCTGCTCGGGATCGGGTCCGCGGTGTGTGCCACGGGCGCGGTGATGGCCCTGGCGGTGGCCGTGGCGGGCCTGTGGGCGCTGCCGGTCTTCTGCGTGCCGCTGCTGCTCACCCAGCTGTCCCTGAGGCGGTACGCCTCCGTGCGGGACACCTACCGGCAGACGATCGCCTCGCTGGCCCGCGCCACCGAGGTCGCCGGGTACACCCCGGCCGGGCACGCCCGCCGGGTCGCTGCGCTCAGCCGGGCCGTGGGCCGGGACCTCGGGCTGACGGAGCCGGAGCTGACCGTGCTGGAGCACGCGGCCCTCATGCACGACATCGGCCAGCTCAGTCTCGTGGACCCGGTGCCGGCGGGCGCCACCGCGGGTCTGCCCGCCACCGAGCGGCGGCGGATCGCGCTGCTGGGCGGCGCCGTGGTGCGGCAGACCGGCGTGGACCGGGAGGTCGCGGTCGTCGTGGAGCGGCAGGCCGACCCGTGCGACGAGCAGCCGCTGCCCGCGCGGATCGTACGGGCCGTGAACGCCTACGACGAGAAGGCGCGGGGGGCGGGGCCCGGCGGCTCGCTGGCGGCGCTGGAGGAACTGCGCCTGGCCGGCGCGGGCGAATACGCGGCCGAGGTGGTGGAATCGCTGGCCCGGGTCCTGGCGCGGGGGGTGGTCTGACACCCTCCGCCGCGGGGTAACCCATGGGTAATGAGCGCCCCTCAAGCCGTACGTGGTTGGATGCGAAGGAAAGGGTGTCCGGGGGCAGAGCCAGCCCATACGACGGAACTGGCAGGCGGGAATCGTGAGGATCTTCGGCAAGGGACGGCACCGGCCCTCCGCCTCCTGGCGGCAGGCCACCGACCGCGCGTTCACCCTGATCGGCGACGGCCGGTACGAGGACGCGGGCGCGCTGCTGACGCGCGCCGCCGACCTGGAGCCCTGGCTGTCGGAGTCCTGGTTCAACCTCGCCCTGCTGCACAAGTTCCGGCACGACTGGGAACAGGCGAGGGCGGCGGGCCTCAGGGCGGTCGCCCTGCTGGAGAAGGAGACCGGGGCGCCGGACTGGTGGAACGTCGGCATCGCGGCCACCGCGCTGCAGGACTGGCCGCTGGCCCGCCGGGCCTGGCAGGCGTACGGCCTGAAGGTGCCCGGGGCCGCGACCGCCGCGGCCGAGCCGGTGGGCATGGAGCTGGGCAGCGCGGCCGTGCGGCTGTCGCCGGAGGGCGAGGCCGAGGTGGTCTGGGGCCGGCGCCTGGACCCGGCCCGGATCGAGGTGCTGTCCATTCCGCTGCCCTCCTCCGGGCGGCGCTGGGGCGAGGTCGTGCTGCACGACGGGGTGCCCCACGGCGAACGGACCACCGCGGCCGGGCACAGCTTCCCCGTCTTCGACGAGATCGAACTGTGGGCGCCCTCGCCCGTGCCCACCTGGGTGGTCCTCCTGGAGGCCGCCACCGAGGCCGACCGGGACGCGCTGGAGCAGCTCGCGGCGGACGCCGGTTTCGCCGCCGAGGACTGGTCGTCCTCGGTCCGGCTGCTGTGCCGGACGTGCTCGGAGTCGCGGATGCCCTCCGACGAGGGCGACGGCGTGCACCTGGACCCGCACGACCACAGCGAGCCGGGGCACCCCGGGCCGCTGGGCCACCGCACCGACGGGCAGCTGTGGGTGCCCGAGCGGGAGTGCGGGGTGGCCGCGCCGGCCTCCCTGGTCCGGGGGCTGCTGGACGGCTGGGTCGCGGACAGCCCCGATTCGCGTGACTGGCGGGACCTCGAAGAGGTCTGCTGAAGCCGGGCGCCCACCGGTCCCCGTAGGCTGTACGGGCAGAACTTCTCAGGCTTGCAGGAAGGCGTACGTCGGTCATGGCGCAGCAGGACACCGATCAGCAGCAGGCGGGCGTGCTCCCCGTCGACGACGAAGGGTACGTCGTCGACACGGAGGACTGCGAGGCCCGCGAGGCGGCGTGGCGTGAGCGGGGTACCTCGCGGCCGATCACGGTCGTCGGCAACCCGGTGCTGCACAAGGAGTGCAGGGACGTCACCGAGTTCGGCGAGGAGCTGGAGCAGCTGGTCGCGGACATGTTCGCCAGCCAGCGCACCGCGGAGGGCGTGGGCCTGGCCGCCAACCAGATCGGTGTCGACCTGAAGGTCTTCGTCTACGACTGCCCCGACGACGAGGGCGTCCGGCACACCGGTGTCGTCTGCAACCCGCGCCTCGTCGAGCTGCCCGCAGACCGCCGCCGCCTGGACGACAGCAACGAGGGCTGCCTGTCCGTGCCGACCGCCTACGCGCCGCTCGCCCGCCCCGACTACGCCGAGGTCACCGGTCAGGACGAGCGCGGCAACCCGGTCAAGGTGCGCGGCACCGGCTACTTCGCTCGCTGTTTGCAGCACGAGACCGACCACCTCTACGGCTACCTCTACATCGACCGGCTCTCCAAGCGGGAGCGCAAGGACGCGCTGCGGCAGATGGCCGAGAACGAGCCGCGCTACCCCGTGGTCGCCAACGACTGAGAACGACCTGGCACCCCCGGCGCGTGAGCGCCCCTGGCACACCGGGGGCGCGCTCCCCGCGCGCACCGCGCCCGACCGCATGCCGGTCGGGCGTCTCTTTGTGTCCATGGCACCGCCACTCACTCATTCGATCCTCTGTGCGCATCTGTTGAATCAGAATCAGTCACACAAGGGGATATTCTCGGCATCCGCGCTGGCGAGTGAGGCAAATCCATTCCCAGAGCGGTCAGTTGTGGTGCTGAATGGGAGTGCGGGGATGCGCGACGGCGTGCGCCGGGCACAGCGGAAGGGGCGGGCGCCACCGGCGGCTGAGAGGGGTTGTTCGTGCCGGCTTTCCCATACAGCACCACATCGACATCCACATCGACACCGACAGCGGTCGCGGTGCCACCGGCGCTCGCGCTCCCGGTGATCGAGGCGGCGTTTCCCAGGAAGTTGCACGCCTATTGGCCCGAACTCCAGGAGAAGACCCGCGGCTGGCTGCTCGAAAAGCGGCTCATGCCCGCGGACAAGGTGGAGCAGCACGCCGACGGCCTGCGCTACACCGACCTGATGGCGGGGTACTACCTCGGCGCCCCGGACGAAGTCCTGCAGGCCATCGCGGACTACAGCGCGTGGTTCTTCCTCTGGGACGACCGGCACGACCGTGACATCGTGCACGGGCGTCCCGTCGCCTGGCGCAGGCTGCGGCGCGCGCTGCACACGGCGCTCGACGCCCCGCGGGAACACCTGCACCACCCGGACGCCCTGGTAGCGGGGTTCGCGGACAGTGTGCTGCGGCTGTTCTCCTTCCTCCCGGCCACCTGGAACGCCCGCTTCGCCCGGCACTTCCACGCGGTGATCGAGGCGTACGAGCGCGAGTTCCACAACCGCAGCGAGGGCGTCGTGCCCACGGTCGAGGAGTACCTGGCCCTGCGCCGGCTCACCTTCGCCCACTGGATCTGGACGGACCTGCTGGAGCCGAGCGCCGGGATCGAACTCCCGGCCGCCGTCCGGAAAAACCCCGCGTACCGGCGCCCGGCCCTGCTCAGCCAGGAATTCGCCGCCTGGTACAACGACCTGTGCTCCCTGCCCAAGGAAATAGCGGGTGACGAGGTGCACAACCTCGGGATAAGTCTCGTCAAACACGAGAGGCTGAGTCTCGAGGAATCCATCGCGGAAATCCGTCGCCGGGTCGAGGAATGCATCACTGAATTCCGTGCGGCGGAGCAGGAGGCATTGACTTTCGCTGACGGTCTCGCGGACGGCACGGTGCGGGGAAAGGAACTGAGTTCAGCCGTGCGGGCCTGCCTCGGTAATATGCGCAACTGGTTCAGTTCCGTCTACTGGTTCCACCACGAGTCCGGCCGGTACATGGTCGACGACTGGGACGACCGGTCCACGCCCCCGTACGTCGACAACGAAGCGGCAGGTGAGAAATGACCGTCGAGTCGGTGAAGCCCGAGGACGGGTCGCGCACGGCCCCCCGGCTGAGCGAGCCCCCGCTGGCCGGAGGCGCGGTCCCGCTCCTCGGCCACGGCCTGAGGCTGGCCCGCGACCCGCTGGCCTTCCTGGGCGGGCTGCGCGACCACGGCGACATCGTCCGCCTCAGGCTCGGCCCCAAGACGGTGTACGCCGTCACCGCGCCCGCCCTCACCGGGGCGCTGGCGCTCAGCCCCGACTACATCATCGCGGGCCCGCTGTGGGAGTCCCTGGAGAGCCTGCTCGGCAAGGAGGGCGTGGCCACCGCGAACGGGCCGCTCCACCGCCGCCAGCGGCGCACCATCCAGCCCGCCTTCCGGCTCGACGTGATCCCCGAGTACGGGCCGATCATGACCGAGGAGGCGCACGCCCTGGTGGAGCGCTGGCGCTCGGGCGAGGTCCTCGACGTGACCGCGGAGTCCTTCCGCGTGGCCGTGCGCGTCGCCGCCCGGTGCCTGATGCGCGGCAGTTACATGGACGCCCGCGCCGAGCGCATCTGCGCGGCCCTCGCCACCTTGTTCAGCGGCATGTACCAGCGCATGGTGGTGCCGCTCGGCCCCCTCTACAAGGTGCCGGTCAGGTCCAATCGCGAATTCAATCGCGCATTGGCCGATTTGCATCTCCTGGTCGACGAGATCGTCGCCGACCGCCGGGCAAGCGGTCAAAAACCGGACGATTTGCTGACGGCTTTGCTGGAGGCGAAGGACGAGAATGGCGAGCCTATTGGGGAGCAGGAGATCCACGATCAGGTCATCGCGATACTCACGCCGGGCAGCGAAACTGTCGGTTCCATGGTCATGTCGCTGCTTCTCGTCCTCACCGAGCACCCGGATCTCGGCGACAAGATCCGCGACGAGGTGAAAACCGTGGTCGGTGACCGGCCCGTCGCATTCGACGACGTCCGAAAACTGAGGTACACAGCGAATGTCGTCGTGGAGACAATGCGGCTCTATCCCGCGGTCTGGATTCTGACCCGCCGCACGGTCGCCGACACCGAGCTGGGCGGCTGGCGCATCCCGGCCGGCGCGGACGTCATCTACAGCCCGTACGCCATCCAGCGCGACCACCGCTCCTACGACCGGCACGAGGAGTTCGACCCGGACCGCTGGCTCCCGGAGCGGGCCAAGGAGGTCCCCAAGCACGCGATGAGCCCGTTCAGCGTGGGCAACCGCAAGTGCCCGAGCGACCACTTCTCGATGGCCGAACTCACGCTGCTCACGGCCGCGATCGCCGGCGCCTACCGCTTCGAGCAGGCGCCCGGCTCCGACCCCAGGCCGCGCATCGGGATCACGCTGCGCCCGCGCCGCCTGCTGCTGAACGCCCTGCCCCGCTGACACCGCCCGCCCACCGGCGAGCGTGCGTTCAGGCGGCCTGCGGGCCCCTGAACGCACGCCGGTAGGCGTTCGGCGTGGTGCCCAGCGCGCGGACGAACTGGTGCCGCAGCGCCGCCGCCGTGCCGAACCCGGCCCGGTCCGCGATCGCGTCCATCGTCTCGTCCGTGGCCTCCAGCAGGTCCTGCGCCAGCAGCACCCGCTGCCGCAGGATCCAGCGGTACGGGGTCGTGCCCGTCTCCTGCTGGAAGCGGCGGGCGAAGGTGCGCGGCGACATGTGGGCGCGGGCGGCGAGCTGCTCGACCGTGACCTCCTCGCCGAGGTGCCGCTCCATCCAGACCAGCACCTCGCCCACGGTGTCGCAGCGGGACTTGGGCAGCGGACGCTCGATGTACTGCGCCTGCCCGCCGTCGCGGTGCGGCGGCACCACCATCCGCCGGGCGATCTTGTTCGCGACCTCCGGCCCCTGCTCCTTGCGCACGATGTGCAGACAGGCGTCGATGCCGGCCGCCGTGCCGGCCGAGGTGATCACCGGGTCCTCGTCGACGTAGAGCACGTCCGGCTCGACGGTGGCGTGCGGGTACTGCCGGGACAGTTCCGCCGCGTGGTGCCAGTGCACGGCGCAGCGCCGCCCCTGAAGCAGCCCGGCCGCGCCCAGCACGAACACCCCGGAGCACACGCTCAGCACCCGCGAGCCCCGGTCCACGGCCCGGCGCAGGGCGGCCAGCAGCTCGGGCGGGTACACCCGGCTGGCGAAGTCGTTCCCGGCGGGGACGGCGATCAGGTCGGCCTCGTCGAGCCGGTCGAGTCCGTACGGGGTCGCGACGCTCAGACCGCCGACATGGGTGCCCAGCGACGGCCCCTCGGCGGAGACCACCGCGAAGTCGTACACCGGGAGTCCGTCGTCGCTGCGGTCGATGCCGAAGACCTCGCAGACCACACCCAGCTCGAAGGGATGCACGCCGTCCAGCAGGACGGCCGCCACGTTCTGCAACATGCCACCAGTGTGCCTCGCAAGTGGCAGGAATTTGAAGGTCTGCGGCAGTCCTGCCACTCACGCACGGGCGTGCCCGGCGCGAGAGTGGTGTGCATGAACGCAGACCAGACAGAAGCCCTGATCGGAATGGCCGCCACCTTCGGACTCCTGGTCCTGATGGCGCTGCCCTCGATGCTCGGAGTCCTGCGCGACAAGCGCATCGACCGCAGCATCAGGCAGGCACAGCAGGCCCACCGGGACCAGGAGTACCGCGAGGCACAGGCGCGGCGCGAGAAGGCTCAGAAGTCCTCGTCCAGGTCGACGGTGCCCTCCACCGCCACCTGGTACGCCGACGGACGCCGCTCGAAGAAGTTGGTCAACTCCTGAACCCCCTGCAGCTCCATGAAGGAGAAGGGGTTCTCGGAGCCGTACACCGGAGCGAGACCGAGCCGCGTCAGACGCTGGTCGGCCACACACTCCAGGTACTGCCGCATCGAGTCGGTGTTCATGCCCGGGAGGCCGTCACCGCACAGGTCGCGCGCGAACTGCAGCTCGGCCTCGACGGCCTCCCGCAGCATGTCGGTGACCTGCTGCTCCAACCCGTCGTCGAAGAGGTCCGGCTCCTCCTTGCGGACGGTGTCCACCACGTCGAAGGCGAACGACATGTGCATCGTCTCGTCGCGGAACACCCAGTTGGTGCCCGTGGCCAGGCCGTGCAGCAGGCCGCGGCTGCGGAACCAGTAGACGTAGGCGAAGGCGCCGTAGAAGAACAGCCCCTCGATGCAGGCGGCGAAGCAGATCAGGTTGAGCAGGAAGCGCCGGCGGTCCGCCTTGGTCTCCAGCCGGTCCAGCTTCTCCACCGAGTCCATCCACTTGAAGCAGAACTCGGCCTTCTCCCGGATGGACGGGATGTTCTCCACGGCCGCGAAGGCCGCCGCCCGGTCGTCCGGGTCGGGCAGGTAGGTGTCGAGCAGCGTCAGGTAGAACTGGACGTGCACGGCCTCCTCGAACAGCTGCCTGCTCAGGTACAGGCGCGCCTCGGGCGAGTTGATGTGCTTGTAGAGCGTGAGTACCAGGTTGTTGGCGACGATCGAGTCGCCCGTCGCGAAGAACGCGACCAGCCGGCCGATCAGGTGCTGCTCGCCGGGGGAGAGCTTGGCGAGGTCGGCGACGTCCGAGTGGAGGTCGACCTCCTCCACGTGCCAGGTGTTCTTGATCGCGTCCCGGTAGCGCTCGTAGAAGTCGGGGTAGCGCATGGGGCGCAGGGTCAGCTCGAAGCCCGGGTCGAGCAGGTTCGTGTTTCGGGTGCTGGTCATCACTGGCATGCCTCGCAGGACTCGGGGTTCTCAAGGGAGCAGGCGACCGCGTCGGGGTCGGCGACCTGCTGGACGGGGACGGCGGCGGGGGTCTGCGCCCGGGCCGCGCGG
This sequence comes from Streptomyces sp. NPDC056160, assembly GCF_042268205.1. Classification (NCBI taxonomy): domain Bacteria; kingdom Bacillati; phylum Actinomycetota; class Actinomycetes; order Kitasatosporales; family Streptomycetaceae; genus Streptomyces; species Streptomyces sp. NPDC056160. The sequence continues at coordinate 42,330 of NZ_JBHJUW010000042.1, read as the reverse complement.
GCGATCCGGGTAGCCGGTCGCGAGCGCAGGTAGTACGTCGTCTTCAGGCCCTGCTTCCAGGCGTAGGCGTACATCGAGGAGAGCTTGCCGATGGTCGGCGTCTCCAGGAACAGGTTCAGCGACTGCGCCTGGTCCAGGAACGGGGTACGGGCGGCGGCCATGTCGATCAGGCCGCGCTGCGGGATCTCCCACGCCGTGCGGTACAGCCGCCGCACGTCCTCGGGGATCCACGCGAAGTCCTGCACCGAGCCGTTCGCCTCGCGCAGCGCCTCCCGGGTACGGGCGTCCCACACGCCGAGCGTCTTGAGGTCGCGCACCAGGTAGGAGTTGACCTGGAGGAACTCGCCCGAGAGCGTCTCGCGCTTGAACAGGTTGGAGACCTGCGGCTCGATGCACTCGTAGACGCCCGCGATGGAGGCGATGGTGGCGGTCGGCGCGATCGCCAGCAGCAGTGAGTTGCGCATGCCGACGGCGGCGATCCGCTCGCGCAGGGCCGCCCAGCGCTCGGGCCAGGCGAGGTCCACGTCGTAGTGGTCGGGGTGCAGCACACCGCGCGCGGCGCGGGTCTTCTCCCAGGCGGGCAGCGGGGCGTTCCGTTCGGCGAGGTCGGCGGAGGCCTCGTAGGCGGCGAGCATGATCCGCTCGGCGATCCGGGTCGACAGCGCTTTCGCCTCGGGCGAGTCGAAGGGCAGCCGCAGCTTGAAGAAGACGTCCTGGAGGCCCATCGCGCCCAGGCCCACCGGCCGCCACCGGGCGTTGGAGCGGGCGGCCTGCTCGGTCGGGTAGAAGTTGATGTCGACGACCCGGTCCAGGAAGGTGACGGCCGTGCGGACGGTCTCGTCCAGCCGCTCCCAGTCGAGGTCCCCGCGCTCGGGGTCGGCGAAGGCGCCGAGGTTGACGGAGCCGAGGTTGCAGACCGCCGTCTCGCCGTCGTCGGTGACCTCCAGGATCTCCGTGCAGAGGTTCGAGGAGTGGATGACGTGGCCCGGCTCGGCCGTCTGGTTGGCGGTGCGGTTGGCGGCGTCCTTGAAGGTCATCCAGCCGTTGCCGGTCTGCGCGAGGGTGCGCATCATCCGGCCGTACAGCTCACGGGCGGGCAGGGTCTTCTTCGCGAGCCCGGCCGCCTCGGCCGCGCGGTAGGCCGCGTCGAACTCCCCGCCCCACAGGTCCACCAGTTGAGGCACGTCGGCCGGGGAGAACAGCGACCACTGCCCGTCGGCGTCGACGCGGCGCATGAACTCGTCCGGGATCCAGTGCGCCAGGTTCAGGTTGTGGGTGCGGCGCGCGTCCTCGCCGGTGTTGTCGCGCAGCTCCAGGAACTCCTCGATGTCCGAGTGCCAGGTCTCCAGGTAGACGGCCGCCGCGCCCTTGCGCCGGCCGCCCTGGTTCACGGCGGCCACCGACGCGTCGAGGGTCTTCAGGAACGGGACGATGCCGTTGGAGTGCCCGTTGGTGCCGCGGATCAGCGAGCCGCGCGAGCGGACGCGGGAGTAGGCGATGCCGATGCCGCCGGCGTGCTTGGAGAGCCGGGCCACCTGGTGGTAGCGGTCGTAGATGCTGTCCAGCTCGTCCTTGGGGGAGTCGAGCAGGTAGCAGGAGGACATCTGGGGGTGGCGGGTGCCGGAGTTGAAGAGCGTGGGGGAGGAGGGGAGGTAGTCGAGGCGGCTCATGAGCCCGTGGAGCGCGGCGACTTCGTCGACGGCCCGGGGGCTGTCGTCCTCGGCGAGCCCGCTGGCCACCCGCAGCATGAAGTGCTGTGGCGTCTCGATCACCTTGCGGGTGATCGGGTGCCGCAGCAGGTAGCGGCTGTGCAGGGTGCGCAGCCCGAAGTAACCGAAGCGGTCGTCGGCGGCCGGGTCGGCCAGCGCGTCCAGGCGGGCGGCGTGCAGGCGGACGAACGCGGCGGTCCGGTCGGCGATCAGTCCCTCGCGGTGGCCCGTGGCCACCGACTCGGTGAAGGACGTGACGCCCTGCGAGGCCGCCTCGGCGCGGATGGAGAGCGTGAGCAGACGGGCGGCCAGCCGCGAGTAGGCGGGGTCCTCGGAGATGAGCCCGGCCGCCGCCTCGGTGGCCAGCTCCCGCAGCTCCGCCTCGTCGGCGTGCGCCGACCGGCCGCGCAGCGCGGCGGCGGCGACCCGGCCGGGGTCGGCGTCGGGGAGGTCGGCGGTCAGCTCGGTCAGGGTCCGCAGCAGCGCGGCACCGGGACCGTCGTTCTCCAGGCCCGTGGCTGAGGCCGGATCGGCTGGCGCGATGGTCACTTGGGGCTCTCCCTCGCTCGGCACGGGGCCTCGCCGAGGGCAGGGGGCAGCACACGAGCGCACACGGCGCCGCGTCCACCGGCCCATTCCACGAGGCCCGGACGTCAGGCACCCGGACCGGACGGCCGGGCGCACTGTCGGCAGGTCCTCGGACTGACGCTCGTACACGGCCTTGAGGGCATATGTGTACGAGTACACCGTTGCGGGACAGTTCCGGATTCGCACCGGATTCCCCTGCGACGACAGCGAGCATGAGCATACATCTTGTGCCGGGTGCGGAAGCCACCCCCATATGTTGTGCCTGGGATGTGTCGCGTCGACTGCGGAGGGTGTCGGTCGCTGTCAGAGCGCCAACGCGTAGGTGAGCAGCGTGATGTCGTCCAGGTCCGGCAGCGGGTTCCAGTCCCGCTGCGGGGTGCGGACGAAGCCCAGGCGCTCGTAGAGGCGGTGGGCGGCGTGCATGGTGCGCTGGGTTGACAGCACGAGGCGCGCACAGCCCTCGGTGGCCCGCGCCCGGTCCAGGCAGGCCCGCACCAGCGCCTCACCCGCGCCCCGGCCGCGTGCGGCGCGCGCGACCGCGAGCATGCGTATCTCGGCCTCGCCGGGTCCGGCGATGTCGGCCATGGCGCCGCCGGACGGCACGAACGCGACTCCGCCGAGCACCGCTTCGTCCGCCACGGCCACCAGCACCTCGGCGGCGGCCGCCCGCTTGGCGACGTCCCTCAGCTCGCTCAGGTAGGGGTCGCTCTCCCCGAAGTCCAGCAGCCCGTCCTGGAGATAGGCCTGGGCGGTGATCTCACCGAGGGTGTCGTACTCGCCGGGCTCGGCCGGCCTGATCACGAGGTCCATGGGGCCGAGTGTGCCGCACGGGTACGACAACGGGCCGCCGGTCTTCCCGGCGGCCCGTGCCCTGGTTCCGGCAGCTCAGTGAGCGCTGCCCGCCGTGGCCGGCGGGAGTTCGACCGCGACGCCGGGGTCACCCGCGTCGGCGGTGTAGTCCTGCGGGCTGGTCTCGTCGACGCCCTCGGGGGCCTTCAGCGCCTTCAGGACGAAGGTCAGGACGACGGAGACGACGACGTTCAGGGCGAACGCCGTCATGCCGATGTAGCCGATCTCGCCGATGCCCGGGATCTCCTTGGCCGAGCCACCGAAGTGCTTCTGCGTCGGCGAGGCGACCCCGTAGGCCGCGACCGTGCCGTAGACCATGCCGACGGCCCAGCCGGCCAGCAGTGCCCAGCGGTGGAACCAGCGGGTGAACAGGCCGCCCACCAGCGCCGGGAAGGTCTGCAGGATCCAGATGCCGCCCAGCAACTGGAAGTTGATCGCCACGGTCTTGTCCATGGTCAGGACGAAGACCAGCGCGCCCACCTTCACCAGCAGCGAGACCAGCTTGGAGACCCGGGTCTCCTGCTCGGCCGTCGCGTCCGGCTTGATGAAGTCCTTGTAGATGTTGCGGGTGAACAGGTTCGCCGCCGCGATCGACATGATCGCCGCCGGGACCAGCGCCCCGATGCCGATCGCCGCGAAGGCGATGCCGGTGAACCAGTCCGGGAACATGTCCTCGAACAGCTGCGGAATGGCCAGCTGCCCGTTCTGGACCTTCACGCCCGCCGCGATCGCCATGAAGCCCAGCAGCGCCAGCAGGCCCAGCATCAGCGAGTACAGCGGCAGGATCGTGGTGTTGCGGCGGATCACCTCACGGCTGCGCGAGGACAGCGTGGCGGTGATCGAGTGCGGGTACATGAACAGGGCGAGCGCGGAGCCGAGGGCGAGGGTGGCGTAGGTCCACTGGCTCGCCTCGCCCGGCACGACCGCGCCGCGTGGTTTGCCGGTGGCCGGATTCGTCTGGCTGAACGCGTGGGCGGCCTTGGCGAAGATGTCGTCGAAGCCGCCCAGCTTGATCGGGATGTAGATGATCGCGACCGCGATGACGATGTAGATGAGCGCGTCCTTGACGAACGCGATCAGCGCCGGGGCGCGCAGTCCCGAGGAGTACGTGTACGCCGCCAGCACGCCGAAGGCGATCAGCAGCGGCAGGTCCTTCACGAACCAGTTGGTGTTCTCGCCGCCGCCCACGCCCATCACGTCGAGCACCGCCTGGATGCCGACCAGTTGGAGCGCGATGTACGGCATGGTGGCGAGGATGCCGGTGAGGGCGACCGCCAGGGACAGGCCCTTGGACCCGAACCGGCCGCGTACGAAGTCCGACGTCGTCACGTACCCGTGCTTGTGCGAGACCGACCACAGCCGCGGCAGGAAGGTGAAGATCAGGGGGTAGACCAGGATCGTGTACGGCACCGCGAAGAACCCGGCCGCGCCGGTCGCGTAGATCGCCGCGGGCACCGCCACGAACGTGTACGCGGTGTAGAGGTCGCCGCCGAGCAGGAACCACGTGATCCACGTGCCGAACGACCGGCCGCCCAGACCCCACTCGTCCAGGCTCTCGTTCTCCGCCCGGCGCCAGCGCGCGGCCAGGAACCCCATGACGGTGACGAGCAGGAAGAAGAAGATGAAGACGCCGAGCGCGACGCCGTTGACGCCGTCCTTCACCGGGTCGCACCGCCCTTCGGGGAGGCGGTGTCCGCCGAGCGGCGACCACGCTGGTCGAGCTGCCACAGCCGGTAGGCGATCACCGTGAGGACCGTGGAGATGACCACCCACAGCATCTGGTACCAGTAGAAGAACGGGATGCCGATGAACGTGGGCCCCACCTTGGCGTACGAACCGACCCACAGCATCGCCACGAACGGCGCGACGAGGCAGAGGCCGATGACCACCCGCAGGGGTGTCACCACCCCTTTGCCCACTCCTGGCCCATCTGACATGTCGGCTCCGTCCCCTCGCTGGTCAGCCGTGCGATTGCGCAGGCAATCTAGGTCACGGTGACAAGTGAACGGAACCCCTTGTCCGCATACCGGTTGCGCGTCCCTCGCCCGGCCGCCGCCCGGGTGCTTCCCGGCCGCCGTCCGGGCACCGGCCGCGGGGGCGGGGTGCGCGGCGGGCGGGGCCGGTCCGGCGGCCCGGGAGGTCAGTCCATCGGGCGCTTGAGCCGTGCCACGAACTTGTAGCGGTCGCCGCGGTACACCGAGCGCACCCACTCCACGGGCTGGCCCGTGCGGTCCTGGGAGTGCCGGGAGAGCAGCAGCATCGGCAGGCCCACGTCGGTGCCGAGCAGGCCCGCCTCGCGCGGGGTGGCCAGCGACGTCTCGATGGTCTCCTCGGCCTCGGCGAGGTGGACGTCGTAGACCTCGGCCAGGGCGGTGTAGAGGGAGGTGTACTTCACGAGGCTGCGGCGCAGCGCGGGGAAGCGCTTGGCGGACAGGTGCGTGGTCTCGATGGCCATCGGCTCGCCGTTGGCCATGCGCAGCCGCTCGATGCGCAGGACGCGGCCGCCGGTGGTGATGTCGAGCAGGTCCGCGAGCCGGTCGTCGGCGGTGATGTACCCGATGTCCAGCAGCTGCGAGGTCGGCTCCAGGCCCTGGGCGCGCATGTCCTCGGTGTAGGAGGTCAGTTGCAGCGCCTGGGACACCTTCGGCTTGGCGACGAAGGTGCCCTTGCCCTGGATGCGTTCCAGCCGGCCCTCGACGACCAGTTCCTGCAGCGCCTGGCGCACGGTCGTGCGCGAGGTGTCGAACTCGGCCGCCAGCGTCCGCTCGGGCGGCACGGGGGTTCCGGGCGACTGCGTCTGGGTGATGTCGAGCAGGTGCTTCTTCAGGCGGTAGTACTTGGGCACGCGCGCGGTACGGACGGTCGCCCCACCCTCGTTCTCCGCACTGCTGACGTCGGTGCTCATGCTCTGCCTTCCCGGCTCCAGTGCCGAAGCGACCGACGTCCCGTCGGCCACGGCTCACATCGTGGCACGGCTTCTTGTGTCGGGTGTCCACCCGCACGCTCCGTGATCTCCTCTGTATACCGCCGTGACTCCGGCTGGTCTAGTCCATCGTCCGCCCGCGGTGCGGGTGGTCCACGCGAACAGGCCTGCTGCCAGCGGGAAGTGACGGCCGGTGGTCCAGTGGAGCGGAGACGTCCGTTTGACCGCATGCGCAATGAAAGGTCCCTGCATATCGCGGTCCCATAACGGAGCAGCTGAGCAGGTCGGCGCACCCTTGACAGCCCTATTGGTCTGGGCCAAGCTCCCCGTACTGGTCTACACCATTGGTCCAGGTCCCGGCCCCATGGGCGGTGTGCGCTGACGCTTCCACTTGTCACTACAACCGCGGGGAGGCAGGGGGGTTTGTGGCATCCCTGAGGAGGGTGGCGTGAAGCGCAAGCTGGTTGCTGCGATCGGTATCGCGGGCATGATGGTCTCCATCGCGGCGTGTGGCGGCGGTGACGACAAGAACGAGGGCTCGAAGGGGACCGACGCCAAGGAGCTGACCGTCTGGCTCACCGTCGACGCGCAGAACAACTGGCCGGACCTGGTCAAGGCGGCCGACGACGCGGTCGTCAAGAAGCACCCGGGCCTGAAGATCAAGCACGAGTACTACGGCTGGCCCGACAAGAACACCAAGCTGGACGCGGTGCTCGCCACCGACAAGTCCCCCGACGTGGTCGAGATGGGCAACACCGAGATGCTCGGCTACATGGTCAAGGGCGCCTTCGCCCCCCTGGACGCGTCGAAGTTCGACAACTCCTCCGGGTGGCTGGACGGCCTCAAGGCCTCGGTGACCTACGAGGACAAGACCTACGGCGTTCCCTACTACGCGGGCGGCCGCGTGGCCAACTGGCGCAAGGACGTCTTCGCCCAGTCCGGTGTGAAGACCACCCCGAAGACGTACCAGGAACTGCTCTCCGACCTGGACAAGGTCCAGAAGAAGCAGGGCGACAAGTTCAGCGCCTGGTACCAGCCCAGCCGTGACTGGTACGCGGCCATGTCCTTCGTCTACGACGCCGGCGGCTCCATCGCCAAGGAGGAGGGCGGCCAGTGGAAGGCCAACCTGTCCTCGCCGGAGTCCCTCAAGGGCCTGAACGACTACAAGGCCGTCCTCGACAAGTACATGCACGGTGACAAGACCAAGGACGAGGCCGACCGGCCGATCGTCTACGGCCAGGGCAAGTCCGGCATGATCTTCGCCGCCGCCTGGGAGGGCGCGACCGCCGCCGACCCGAAGAACGACAAGGTCGGCAAGCTCGCCGACAAGGTCGAGAACTTCGTGATGCCCGGCCCGTCCGGCAAGAACATGCCCGTCTTCCTGGGCGGTTCGGACCTCGCCGTCCCGGTCAAGTCCAAGGCGCAGGCGATCGCCGCCGAGTGGATCAACGCCTTCACCGGCTCCACCGGCCAGAAGGGCCTGATCGCCAAGGGCAACCTGCCCAACAACAAGACCGACCTCGCGACGCTGAAGAACGACCCGAAGACGGCGGTCCCGGCCACCGCGGCCGAGTCCAGCTGGTTCGTCCCGATGGCGCCGGGCTGGGGCCAGGTCGAGAAGGCCCAGGTGCTCCAGACCATGCTCCAGAGCATCGGCACCGGCAAGAAGTCGGTCGAGGCCGCGGCCAAGGACGCGGACGCCGCGATCGACAAGGTCATCAACACGAAGTGACCCGGGCGCAGGGCCCCGCCGCGGGCGGGGTCCTGCCTCTCGCACGGCCGTTGACCGGGGCCCCGCCCCCGTGCGGCCGTGCACGGCTTTGCCTTGCTTCGCCTTCGTACCACCTGAGGGACCGCTGAGGAGCGCGCGATGAGTGCCGCAGACACGACCACCCCTGCCAAGGTGCCGCCACCGCGGCAGGCGCCGCCACCCGCCGCGGCGGACCGGCCACGCAGACACCGGACGTCGGGCGGCGCGGCGACACCATGGCTGCTCCTCGCGCCCTGCCTGCTGGTCCTGGCCCTGGTCATGGCCTACCCGCTGGTCCGCCTGGTCACCCTGTCCTTCCAGAAGTTCGGACAGCCGCAGCTGTGGGGCTTCCAGGGCGCCGAGTGGGTCGGGTTCGACAACTTCGGCAAGGTGCTCGGTGACGGCGACTTCTGGGCGGTCGTCGTGCGCACGATCGTCTTCGCCGTCGGCTGCGTGGTCCTCACCATGGTCATCGGCATGGCGCTCGCCCTGCTCCAGCAGCGGGTCTCCGGCTGGGTGAAGACGCTGATCAACATCGTCCTGGTGGCGAGCTGGGGCATGCCCGTCATCGTCGCCACCACCGTCTTCAAGTGGATCTTCGACTCGGACTACGGCATCCTCAACGCGCTGGTCAGCAAGTTGCCCGGGGTCGACATGATCGGCCACAACTGGTTCGCCAGCGGTCCCCAGGGTCTCGCCGTGATCATGCTCCTCGTGGTGTGGGGCGCCGTCCCCTTCGTCGTCATCACGCTCAGCGCGGGCCTGACCCAGGTGCCCAAGGAGATGGAGGAGGCCGCCCGGCTGGACGGCGCCGGCGCGTGGGGCGTCTTCCGCTACGTCACGCTGCCCATCCTCAAGCCGATCATCGTGATGCTCACGACCCTGTCGGTCATCTGGGACATGGGCGTCTTCCCGCAGGTGTTCGTCATGCGAGGCGGCCACCCCGAGGCCGAGTTCCAGATCCTCAACACCTACTCCTACGACCGCGCCTTCGTGGTCAACGACTACGGGCAGGGCTCGGCGATCGCACTGGTCACCGTGTTGCTGCTGCTGGGTGTGGTCGCCGTGTACATGCGCCAGATGCTGAAGATCGGAGAGGTCGAATGAGCACCCTGAGCGGCACGAACGCCGCCGCCCCCGCGGTGCGCCGCCGCCGGACGCCGAAGCTCGGCTGGAACCTGCTCGGCCTCCTGGTCTTCCTCGTCCTGGGCTTCCCGCTGTACTGGATGCTCAACACGGCGTTCAAACCGGCCAAGGACGCCATCGACCCGGACCCCAGCCTGCTGCCGACCGGCCTGACCTTCGACAACTTCAAACGCGCCCTGGACATCGCCGACTTCTGGGGGCCGGTCGGGCGCAGCCTGATCGTCTCGCTCGTCGTGGTCGTGGTCGGCATGGTCGTCGGCACGCTGGCCGCGCTCGCCATCTCCCGGTTCGCCTTCCGCGGCCGCAAGATCGTGATCGTGGGCATCCTGGCGGTGCAGATGGTGCCGCTGGTCGCCATGATCATCCCGATCTTCCTGCTGCTGAACGACCTGGGTCAGTACGACAAGCTGACCGGCCTGATCATCACGTACCTGACCTTCATCCTCCCCTTCACGGTGTGGACGCTGCGCGGCTTCATCGTCAACATCCCCAAGGAGCTGGAGGAGGCGGCGATGGTCGACGGCTGCACCCGCACCGGCGCCTTCATCCGGGTGGTCTTCCCGCTGCTCGCCCCCGGCATGGTCGCCACCTCCGTCTACGGCTTCATCCAGGCCTGGAACGAGTACCTCTACGCCTTGATGCTGATGAGCCAGGAGCACGAGACCGCTACTGTCTGGCTCGGCAACTTCACCACCAAGCACGGCACCGAATACGCCCCGATGATGGCCGGAGCCACCATGATGGCCGTACCGATCGTCGTTCTGTTCCTCCTCGTACAGCGCAAGATGGCCGCGGGCCTGACCGCGGGCGCCGTGAAGGGATAACGCCACCCGATGACGACATTCGCCAGCGGCACCACTGCGTCCAACTCGCAGAACGACGCTCTCGCCCGCGACGCGCTGACCGTTCTCCAGCCCGGCTTCACCGGCACCGCGGCACCCGACTGGCTGCTGCGCCACCTCGGTGAGGGGCTGGCCTCGGTCGGCCTGTTCGGCCGCAACGTCGCCACGGCCGAACAGCTGACCGCCCTCACCGCCCGGCTCCGCGCCGAACGCGAGGACGTCCTGGTCGCCATCGACGAGGAGGGCGGCGACGTCACACGCCTCGAGGTGCGCGCCGGCTCCAGCTTCCCCGGCAACCACGCGCTCGGCGCGGTGGACGACGTGGAGCTGACGGAGGACGTCGCCCGTGAACTCGGCAGGCGGCTCGCCGAGTGCGGCGTCAACTTCGACTGGGCGCCCTCGGCCGACGTCAACTCCAACCCCGGCAACCCCGTCATCGGCGTCCGCTCCTTCGGTGCCTCCACCGACCTGGTCGCCCGCCACACCGCCGCCTATGTCACCGGACTCCAGGCGGCGGGCGTGGCCGCCTGCACCAAGCACTTCCCCGGGCACGGCGACACCGCGGTCGACTCCCACCACGCGCTGCCGCGCATCGACGTGGACGCCGAGGTGCTCCAGGCGCGCGACCTGGCCCCGTTCCGCGCGGCGATCGCCGCCGGCACCAAAGCCGTGATGAGCGCCCACATCCTCGTCCCGGCCCTGGAGCCGGATCTTCCGGCAACGTTGTCCCCGCGCGTGCTGACCGACCTCCTGCGCGGCGAACTCGGCTACGAGGGCCTGATCGTCACCGACGCCGTCGAGATGAAGGCCATCGCCGACACCTACGGCATCGAGCGGGGCAGTGTCCTCGCCGTCGCCGCCGGTGCGGACGCGATCTGCGTGGGCGGCGGTCTCGCGGACGAGGAGACCGTGCGCCGACTGCGCGACGCTCTGGTCACCGCGGTCCGCTCCGGCGACCTGCCCGAGGAACGGCTCGCGGACGCCGCCGGACGCGTCCGCGCCCTCGCCCGCTGGACCGCCGCCGCGTCGGCCACCGCGGCGCGCACCCCCGCCGACCCGGAGGTCGGGCTGAGGGCGGCGCGCCGCGCCCTGCGGGTCACCGTCGCTGAAACGTTCACTCCGATCAGTCGGCCGCCCTACGTCGCCGCCCTCGCCCCCGGCGCCAACATCGCGGTCGGCACCGAGACGCCCTGGGGCGTGGCGGCGGAACTGAGCCGCCTCCTGCCCGGCACGGAGACCGGCAGCTTCAGCGGCGAGGACGCCGGGCAGGCGGCGCTGGCCGCGGCCGGCGACCGGCGGGTGGTGGCCGTGGTCCGCGACGAACACCGCCACCCCTGGATGTCGGCTGCCCTCGACACCCTGATCGCGGCCCGCCCCGACACGGTCGTCGTCGAGATGGGCGTCCCCCAGGCTCCCCCCAGGGGCTCACTCCACATCGCCACCCACGGCGCCGCCCGCGTCTGCGGCCTGGCGGCGGCGGAGGTCATCGCGGGGGAGTGAGGCGGGGGGAGTGAGGCGCGGGGGGCGGTGGCCCCGCCTGCGGAGGGGGACCCACGGGTGGTACCTCCCGGGCGGCGGCCTTACCGGGTGGCCCTCCCGCCGCGCTTCGGCAGCAGTACGCCGAAGCGGGGAGTCCTTCCTCCGGGGTGGGGAGGCTTTCCCCGGCGTTCCGGTGGCCGTGCGGCGAAGGGGGGCTTCCTCCGGGGTGGGGAGGCCTTCCCCGGCGTTCCGGGGGCGGTGCGGCGAAGGGGTCTTGGGGTCTTTCTCCGAGGCGGGGACTTCCCGGGTGCTCCGGTGGCGGTACGGCGTAGGGGGCCTTCCTCCGGGTGGGGAGCCCCCCGGTCCTCCCGTGGCGGTACGGCGAAGGCGCCGGTTGCCCCTCTCCGGGCACCGGCGCCTTCGCCTGTCGCGCGTGCGCGCTAGATTCCCTGCCACTGCGGCTTGTTGGCGTAGGTGTGGCGGAAGTAGTCGGCGAGCTTCAGCTTGGAGGCGGCGGCTTCGTCGACGACGACGGTGGCGTGCCGGTGGAGCTGCAGCGCCGAGGCCGGGCACACCGCGGCGACCGGTCCCTCGACGGTCGCGGCGACCGCGTCCGCCTTGCCTTCGCCCGTGGCCAGCAGCACCAGGTGCCGGGCCTCCAGGATCGTGCCGATGCCCTGCGTGATGACGTGGTGCGGGACCTGGTCGACATCGCCGTCGAAGAAGCGCGCGTTGTCCACACGGGTCTGCTCGGTCAGCGTCTTGATGCGCGTCCGTGAGGCGAGCGACGAGCACGGCTCGTTGAACCCGATGTGCCCGTCGGTGCCGATCCCGAGCAGTTGCAGGTCCACACCGCCGGCCTCCACCAGCGCCCTGTCGTACGCCTCGCAGGCCGCCTGAACGTCGTCGGCGGTGCCGTCGGGTCCCAGGAAGGCCTCCATCCCGACCCCCAGGGGCTCCAGCACCTCGCGGCGCAGGACGGAGCGGTAGGACTCCGGGTGGTCGGAGGGCAGCCCCACGTACTCGTCGAGCTGCGCGATCCGGGCCCGGGAGGTGTCCGCGGCACCGGAGCGCACCTTGGCCGCCAGCGCCTCGTAGACGGGCAGCGGAGTGGAACCCGTGGCGACGCCGAGCAGGGCGCCGGGCTTCCGCCGCAGCAGCTGCGCCATGGCCTCGGCGATGAGCTCGCCGCCCGCCCTGGCATCGGGAACGATGACAACTTCCACGCTGGGCCTGCCGATCTGAGGAGAGCCGAGAAGGGGACCGGACCCGGAAAGGAGGGGTCGTGTGGTTTAGACCAATCTAGCAGAATCGGGTTGCCGAGACCCGACCCGCACGAAGCGGCCTACCCCCTCCTCCCCGTCCCTTCACACCCCCTCCTCCCGGGCCCGTCACACCCCCTCTTGACGGGCCCGCCACGCCCCTTGCCTCACTCCCTTCGGACCTGCGCCCTCCCCGCTGCCCGGACCCCTTCGGCCCGAGCCCCTCTGTGCTGTGCTCCCCGCCCTCGGCCCGCGAACCTCCAGGTCACCTCCCCCCTCTCACCACCTCACGTTCCGGCAGCCCGTCGCCCCGGCCCTACATCAGCGAGCCCCCCGTCGCGTCCACCCAGCTCCCCGTCACCCATCGCCCCGCGTCGGAGACGAGGAACGCCACCACGTCCGCGACATCGGCCGGCGCGCCCACTCGGCCGAGTGCCGATATCGCCGCCGCCCGGTCCCAGCCGCCCGGTGTTGCGTGCAGCAGCTCGGCCGTGTTGTCGGTGTCTATGAGGCCCGGTGCCACCGAGTTGACGGTGATGCCTCGGGGCCCCAGCAGCTTGGACAGGTCCCGGGTGAACACATCGAGCGCGGCCTTCGTCATCGCGTAGGCCACCTTGTCGGGCATGACCGCGGTGCGGGCGAGGCCGGAGGAGATGTTGACGACCCGGCCACCATCACGCAGCCGCCCCAGGCCCTGCCGGACGATGAAGAACGGCGCCTTGGTGTTCACCGCGAAGACCCGGTCGTACTCCTCCTCACCGATCTCCTCCAGCGGACGTGACGTGCCGATCCCGGCGTTGTTCACCAGGATGTCCAGGCCGTCCGCGTGCTGGTCGAACTCCCTCCAGAGCGCCTCGGCGTCGCCGGGTCTTCCCAGTTCCGCGCCGATCGCGAACGCCGAGCCGCCGGCCGCCTCGATCGCGCCCACCGTGTCCTTGGCCGCCGCTTCGTTGTTCCCGTAATGCACGGCGACGCGCGCGCCGTCCCGCGCCAGCCGCTCGGCCACGCCCCGTCCGATACCCCTGCTCGCCCCCGTGACCAGCGCGGTCCGGCCCGCGAGCGGCCCCGCCGCCCGGTCCGTGCCGCTTGCCGCGCCCGAGTGCATGTCCGTCCCCACGTGAAGCCCCTCCCGATTTACCTAGCGGTCGCTACAGAAAGACCGTACAGCAGCCTGCTGTCATTTCTCTAGTGTCCGCTATAAAATCACTCCATGGTGGCGAAGCAGGAGGCAGAAGGGCAGGTCGGTGCGGGTGCGGGAGAAGTCGGAGGGGGTGTGCCCGCCGCCAGGCGGCGCGGCCGGCCCCGCTCGTTCGACCGGGCGACAGCCCTGGAGAAGGCGGTCCTCGCCTTCTGGGAGCACGGGTACGAGGGCACCTCCGTCTCGGACCTCACTCGCGCCATGGGCATCGGCGCCCCCAGCCTGTACGCGGCCTTCGGCGACAAGCAGGCACTCTTCGCCGAAGTGGTGCGGGACTACGGCGAGCGCTACGGGTCCTTCGGCGCCCGCGCCCTGGCCGAGGAACCCTCGGCCCGCGCCGCCGTCGAGCGGACCCTGCGCGAGGCGGCGGCCGAGTACACCGCCCCGGGCCGCCCGCACGGCTGCCTGGTCATCCACGCGGCCACCCACTGCACGACCCCCGAGGTCGAGGAGTCCCTGCGTGCGCGGCGCAACGAGAACATCGCGGCGTTCGAGAGTCGTATGCGGGCGGACGTCGCCGCCGGGGAGCTGCCCGCGGGCACCGACACCGGCGCGCTGGCCCGGTTCGTCGGGGCGGTCATCCAGGGCATGTCCCAGCAGGCGCGCGACGGGGCGAGCCGCACGGACCTGGAGGCGCTCGCGGAAATTGCCCTGACCATCTGGCCCCGTGGCTGAGCCGGGCGGGCTAGGCTGCTCCGTGGCGAACGCCTGGCGTCCGTCCTCGGGGCCGGCCGGTCCCCGCCCGGCCGTTCGACGAAGAGCGATGAAGAAAGCACAACGAACGGCTTCCCGCTCATGGACAGGCGCAAGTGGTCTAGTCCAGAATCGAGTGGGACCCCGAACAGCAGTACGCACGCGGCGCTTGCGCGCACGTGAGGTGAACACGCGAACCTCCGTTCTCCCCGCACAGGAGGACGGACCGAGGAACCGGTGCTCTCTGCCCTGACTGCTCCGGCTCCTCATCCTTCGGCCGACCGGGACCGCACACCCCACGGCCGATGTTGCTCCGGGCTGCGGTGCCGGGAGGGTTGAGGGTCCCTCCCAGGCGCCGCGGCCCGCGGGTGTCTTCGGAGCCGGACCGACGGCCGCAGCCCCCGGCCTCCGCACCGCCGGGTATTTCGAAACCGTACAAACGCCCGGGTACGCTCGCAGACGTGCCCTCCATGAACGAACTCGTACGCCAGCACACCGCCCTCGACGACTCGGATCTCGAGTGGCTCCACCTGCTGGTCTCGGAGTGGCAGCTGCTCTCCGACCTCTCCTTCGCCGACCTGGTGCTGTGGGTTCCCACCCTGGACGGCACCCGCTATGTCTCCGTAGCCCAGATGCGGCCCAACACCGGTCCGACCTCCTACCAGGACGACATGATCGGTCACCTCGTCCCGCGGGGCCGGCGCCCGATGCTCGACGCGGCGCTCGACGAGGGGCGCATCGTCCGCGAGGGCGATCCGGAGTGGCGCGAGGAGGTGCCGGTCCGGGTCGAGTCCATCCCCGTACGGCGCGAGGGACGTGTCCTCGGTGTCATCGCGCGCAACACCAACCTGCTCACCGTGCGTACCCCGAGCAGGCTGGAACTGACGTATCTGCAAAGCGCCTCGGACCTGGCGCAGATGATCGCGGCCGGTTCGTTCCCCTTCCCCGACCAGCAGGTCGACATGGACGCCTCCCCGCGGGTCGGGGACGGTCTGATCAGGCTGGACGTGGACGGCGTCGTCCAGTACGCCTCACCGAACGCGCTCTCCGCCTACCATCGCCTCGGCCTCGCCGCCGATCTCGTCGGCCAGCACCTCGGCGAGGCCACCGCCGAACTGGCCCCCTCCCGTGCCCCGGTGGACGAGGCGCTGGTGAAGCTGGCGAGCGGCTGGGCGCCGCGCGAGTTCGAGATCGAGGCCCATGACGGGGTGATCCAGTTCCGGGCCATCCCGCTCAAACCCAAGGGGACCCGCATCGGTTCGCTGGTCCTGCTCCGTGACGTCACCGAACTGCGCCGCCGTGAACGCGAGTTGATCACCAAGGACGCGACGATCCGGGAGATCCACCACCGGGTCAAGAACAACCTTCAGACAGTGGCCGCCCTGCTCCGGCTCCAGGCCCGGCGCATAGAGTCCGAACGCGGCCGGGAGGCCTTGGAGGAGGCGGTCCGCCGCGTCGGTTCGATCGCGATCGTGCATGAGACGCTGTCTCAGAACCTGGACGAGCGGGTGGAGTTCGACGAGATCGCCGACCGGGTGCTGGCCATGGTCGCGGAGATCTCCCCGGGCAAGGTCACCGGCCGGCGCAGCGGCCGGTTCGGGATCCTGGACGCCGAGGTCGCCACTCCGCTGTCGATGGTGCTGACCGAGGTCCTGCAGAACGCCCTGGAACACGGGTTCCGCCAGGGTGACACGGGCACCGTCGAGGTCTCCGCGGTCCGCGGCGGCACCACGCGTGAGGGTCGTCTGCTCGTCACCGTCCAGGACGACGGCGTGGGACTGCCCGAGGAGTTCGACCCGCACCGCTCCGGCAACCTCGGTCTGCAGATCGTACGCACCCTGGTCGAGGGCGAGTTGGGCGGCACCTTCGACATGGTCCCGGCGCCCGGGCGGGGCACGCGCGTGGTGCTCGACATCCCGGTGACGACGCCCAAGTAGGCGGCGCGGGGGAGCGGTTCACCGGCGGGGCGGCGCGGTCGCTCCGCGGGACGGGTACTCCTCGGTACCGGGTGCGGGAAAAGCCCGGAGGCTCCGCAGCAGCCCGGAGGGACACCGAAAGCCCGGAAGCACAGCAAAAGGCCCCGGACCTTTGCGGGTCCGGGGCCAGTCGCTCGTTGCTGCCCCATCGCGATGGGGGTGCCCCTTGCTCGAAGAGCCCGGGGGAGCATCGGGGGTACTGCGCGCTGCGGCTCGGGGGCGGGGGTTGCGTACGCGCTGTACGCGCCGCCAAGCTCAGGCTGTCAGCGGGGTGGCTGTGGTCAGGCGGAGGCCTGACGGGCCCGGTTGCGGGCGGCGCGGCGCTTCATCGCGCGGCGCTCGTCCTCGCTGAGACCACCCCAGACGCCGGAGTCCTGGCCGGACTCGAGCGCCCACTGCAGGCACTGCTCCATAACCGGGCAGCGACGGCAGACGGCCTTGGCTTCCTCGATCTGCAGCAGCGCAGGACCGGTGTTGCCGATGGGGAAGAAGAGCTCGGGGTCTTCCTCGCGGCAAACGGCGTTGTGACGCCAGTCCATGGCTGCTACCTCTCCTTGGTATTACGTGCAAGTTGCTTGTGAATGTGAACGCTTTCACGAATCCCTCAACAAGTGAAGGGCCGACCGTCAGGTTTCCCTGGCGTGGTCCTGTGGATTGAAGAGGGGTTCCGGCGATCTCCGGGGCCCGGTGTGGGGGCCGTCCCGATCGCCATGTAGAGATTCGCAAACCTCGGCGGCGGATACAACCCCTTCCGGAAACTTTTTTTGGATTCCTCGGTGTCGACTAGGTCACAGCCGTACTTCCATGGGGTGGATCCTGGCCTAAACGTTCGAGTGAAAGGACTTTCGGCCCTTCCACTCACACAATCACACGCAGTGCACGGCGTACGCCTGTGAACGTCACGCTCGTGCGCAGTCCCAGGTGGTCACCGTCCATCTGAAGGGGGAGGGGCGCCTTCGAATGCAAGGTGAAGCTGCTCAGGTCGTGCAGCGACAGGGCGTGTCTGCCCTGCGGTCCGCGCTCCGGGGACGAAGTGAGCAACTGGGTGCCATACCGGGCGACGGCCGCCGTGGACAGACGGCTGAGACCCAGCACGTCGAGGCCCGTGTCGAACGATGCCCGGGGGGACGTGTACATCGGACGGTTGCCCAGATAGGTCCACGGCGAGGTGTTCGACACTATCGCCACCACCAGGTCGGCGACCGGGTCCTCGCCGGGCCGCTCCAGGGTGATCGCGCCGTGCCGGCGGTTCGGCTCCCCGAAGAACTGGCGCAGCACCTGGCGCACGTACAGGGCGTGCGTGGACTTCTTGCCGCGCTCGCGCTGCTGCTCCACCCGCCCGACCACGCCCGCGTCGAAGCCGAGCCCGGCATTGAAGGTGAACCAGCGTTCGGGGACCGCCGCGTCGTCGGTGCCCGGCGTCCCGGACGCGAGCCCCAGCCCGACCGTGCGCTCGCTGCCGTCGCGCAGGGCGTCCAGGATCGCGCCGGTCGCCTCGACGGCGTCGTTGGGCAGCCCCAGGGCGCGTGCGAAGACGTTGGTGGAGCCTCCCGGCACCACTGCCAGGCGGGGCAGGTTCTCGGGGTCCGGGCCCCGGTGCAGCAGGCCGTTCACCACCTCGTTGACCGTGCCGTCGCCGCCGAGGGCCACGACCAGGTCGACGTCGTCGCTATCGGCGGCCTGCCGGCCCAGGTCGCGCGCGTGGCCGCGGTACTGGGTGGTGACCGCGTCCAGCTTCATCTCGCTGGCGAGGGCGTGGATCAGGACGTCGCGCGTACGTGCGCTTGTGGTGGTTGCCGCCGGATTGACCACGAGAAGTGCACGCATGGTCAGCAGCGTACCTACCGAGGAGTACTCGGCCCAGGCCGAGGTAGGGATCGGGTAAGAGGGACGGGCGTGAGCCTGGACACGGTGGTCCGTGCGACGAGGGCTACCCTTCTGGGGTGAGCAGTGAGCAGAACCCCCGTACCGACACCACGGACGCCTCCGGGCCGTGCCCAGGACGGCTGACGGCCGCGGCGGCGCTGTGCGGGCTGGAGGGGCTCGCGCTGCTCGCGGGCGGCGTCTGGATGCTGGTCCTCGGCCTCACTGGCGACGGCGGCGACCGGCAGCAGGCCGTCACCGGCGGGATCACCGTGCTCGTGCTGGCGCTGCTGCCGCTGCTGGCCGCCCGCGGGCTGCTGCTGCGGCGCAGCTGGAGCCGGGGGCCGGCGGTCATCACCCAGATCATGGCGCTGCCCGTCGCCTACAGCCTGCTCCAGGCGGACAGCGTGGCCATTCCCGCGGGCATCGTGCTCGCGGTCGTGGCCGTGGGCTCGCTGGTCCTGCTCGTCAACCCGGCGACGACCCGCGCCCTCGGCATCCGGGGACCGGGCCGAGCCCGGGAGAGCGAGCAGCGTTAGCCCCTCGCCTGCCGCAGTGGGGCAGCCCCGTGGCGGCTGCGGCGCCTGTGCGCCTACTCCTCCACCAGGAGCTTCTCCCGCAGCTGGGCCAGGGTGCGGGCCAGCAGCCGCGAGACGTGCATCTGCGAGATACCGACCTCCTGCGCGATCTGCGACTGGGTCATGTTGCCGAAGAAGCGCAGCAGCAGGATGCGCTTCTCGCGCGGCGGGAGGTCCTCCAGCAGCGGCTTCAGCGACTCGCGGTACTCCACGCCCTCCAGCGCCTCGTCCTCCGCGCCGAGGGTGTCCGCGACCGCCGGGGACTCGTCGTCGGTGTCGGGGACGTCCAGGGACAGCGTGGAGTAGGCGTTGGCCGACTCCAGGCCCTCCAGGACCTCCTCCTCGGAGATGGCGAGCTTCTCGGCCAGCTCGTGCACCGTGGGGGAGCGGCCGTGCAACTGGGACAGCTCGGCCGTCGCCGTGGTGAGGGAGAGGCGCAGCTCCTGGAGCCGGCGCGGCACGCGCACCGCCCAGCCCTTGTCCCGGAAGTGCCGCTTGATCTCGCCGACGACCGTCGGGGTCGCGTACGTCGAGAACTCCACGCCGCGGTCCGGGTCGAACCGGTCGACCGACTTGATCAGCCCGATGGTGGCGACCTGGGTGAGGTCGTCCAGCGGCTCGCCGCGGTTGCGGAAGCGGCGCGCGAGGTGCTCGACGAGCGGCAGGTGCATCCGGACCAGCTGGTTGCGCAGCTCCGCGTACTGGGGGCTGCCCTCCTTCAGCGCGCGCAGCTCGACGAACATCGCGCGTGCGCCGCTGCGGTCATGGGGGTCGTGCCGCGTGCCGTGCACGCTCGGGGCGCCCTGCGCGGCGTCCTCGGAGTATCGCTCGTGCTCGCTCATCGTCCCGCCCGTCGCCCTTCCCCGAGCCCTCGCCTCCTGGCCCGCCCCCGGCCGTGAGGACCGGGCGGGGGGACCCCCGTGGCCGGCGGAGGCTTCGCCCCGTACCGGTGGAGGCGTGCCCTGCACGGCGTCGTCCCGCCCCCGCGGAGCCCCGCCCGCACGACCGGACCGCGGGGTTTCGTCGTCCGGGTGCGGTCTGGCCTGTTCGGGGATGCCGTCGATGCCGCCCGTGGGCCGCGAAGGCTCCGCCGGACCACCCGGGACGCCCCCGGAAGGGCTCCCGGCCGCGTCGGCGCGAGGCGAGGTGACGCCCTCGGCCGGCAGCTCCCGTGTGCCGCGCTCTTCGTCCCGCACCGGCCCGTCCCCGTTCGTCACGCCGGCCCGGGTCCCGCGCCGCGCTGTTTGTAGAGGCTGATCGAAACGGTCTTGTCGTCGTCCACGGCGGAGGAGACCTTGCCCGCCAGGGCCGACAGGACGGTCCAGGCGAAGGTGTCCCGCGAGGGGGCGTGACCGTCCGTGGTCGGGGCGGAGACGGTGACCTCCAGGGAGTCGTCGACCAGCCGGAAGACACAGCTGAGCACCGAGCCGGGCACGGCCTGCTGAAGCAGGATGGCGCAGGCCTCGTCCACCGCGATGCGCAGGTCCTCGATCTCGTCGAGGGTGAAGTCCAAACGGGCCGCCAGGCCGGCCGTGGCCGTCCGCAGCACCGACAGGTAGGCACCCGCAGCCGGCAGCCGGACTTCCACGAAGTCCTGGTTCGCCGCGGGCTCGCCTGCGATCTGGGACACCCTCACCTCCAAGGTGGTACAAGCTCTACAAGCTCTCTCGGGCCGAGGGTCGCCCCCCGGGGCACACGATTCATGGTCCAGCGGTGACGCTACCGCGCCCTCGACATTCCTGTCCCGGGACCCCGACCCCTTTCTGTCACTCATAGTAAACCTACGGATACGCTCCGTGGCTAGGGGTTCGGCGGATCCAAATGGGAGCAACGCGCGCCGGGTTGACGTACCCACACGTCAGACGGTCGAACCGTCCGAAGACCCGGTCACACCAGGACGTGGTCCAGGAAGCACCAACGCCAGTCTTCCCCGGGCTCGAAGGTCCGCATCACCGGGTGCCCGGTCTCCTTGTGGTGGTTCGTGGCGTGCTGCCCCGGCGACGAGTCGCAGCATCCCACGTGCCCACAGGTCAGGCACAGCCGCAGCTGCACCGGGTGAGTGCCGTCCCGCAGGCACTCCGGGCACGTCTCGCTGCGGGGATCGGGCTCCGGACGCGGCAGCGCGTCGGAGTGCGTGCACTGTTTCATGATTGCCAGATTACGACGTCCGCGCGGATGACCGCGCGGGACGAAGCGGGTGGGACGAGACGATGGGTGGGCGAGGACGATGGACGTGATGCCGCTGCTGTTGCTGGTGGCGGGCAGCGCCGTGGTGGCCGGGGCCGCCCGGCGCACCCCGGTGCCCGCACCGCTGCTGCTGGTCGCCGCGGGGCTGGCGGTCTCCTACGTCCCCGGGGTGCCGGACTACACCCTCGACCCCGAGGTGGTCCTGCCGCTGCTGCTGCCCCCGCTGCTGTACACGTCCGCCGCCGACAGCTCCTACCTCGACCTGCGTGCGCAACTGCGGCCCGTGGCGCTGCTCTCGGTGGGGTACGCGCTCTTCGCGACCTTCGTGGTCGGCTGGGCCGCCTACCTGATCGTGCCGGGTCTGCCGCTGACGGCGGCGCTGGTGCTGGGCGCCGTGGTGGCGCCGCCGGACGCGGTCGCGGCGACGGCGGTGGCCCGCCGCGTCGGCCTGCCCTCGCGCATCACCACGATCCTCCAGGGCGAGTCCCTGCTCAACGACGCCACCGCGATCACCGCCTACAAGGTGGCCCTCGCGGCGGCCGTCGGCGAGGGCGCGACCTGGTCCGGGGGGGTCGAGGAGTTCCTCGTCGCGGCGGTCGGCGGGGTCGGTGTCGGAGTGGTGCTGATGGCGCCGCTGCACTGGCTGCGCACCCATCTGAAAGAAGCGCTGCTGCAGAACACGCTCTCCCTGCTGATCCCGTTCGTCGCCTACGGCATCGCCGAGCAGGTGCACGCCTCCGGCGTCCTCGCGGTCGTCACGGTCGCCCTCTACCTCGGTCACCGCGCGTGGGAGGTCGACTTCGCCACCCGGCTCCAGGAGGAGGCGGTGTGGAAGATGGTCGCCTTCGTCCTGGAGTCGGCGGTGTTCGCCCTCATCGGACTGCAACTGCCGATCGTCCTGAGCGGGCTGGAGGAGTACGCCGGCGCCGCGGCCGCCTGGTACGCCGTCGCCGTCTTCCTCGTGGTCGTGGTCACCCGGTTCGTGTGGGTGTACCCGGCGACGTTCCTGCCCAGGCTGCTGCTGCGGCGGGTGCGCGAACGTGAGGAGAACCCCACCTGGAGAGGCGCGATGGTCACCGCGTGGGCCGGGATGCGGGGCGTGGTGTCCTTGGCCATCGCCTTCTCCATCCCGCTCACGGTGCACGGCGGAGGCCCCTTCCCGCAGCGGAACCTGATCCTCTTCCTCACCTTCACGACGGTCATCGGGACGCTGGTGGTGCAGGGCCTGACCCTGCCGCCGCTGATCCGCCTGCTGAAGCTCCCCGGCCACGACGCACAGGCCGCCACGCTCGCCGAGGCGAACGCCCAGGCGCAGGCTTCCCGGGCCGCCGAACAGCGACTGGAGGAACTGCTCACCGACGAGCGCAACACCCTCCCGCCCCCCCTGGCCGACCGGCTCCGCTCGGTCCTGGAACGCCGCCGCAACGCCGTGTGGGAACGCCTCGGCCAGACCAACCCGGTCACCGGCGAATCGGTCGACGACACCTACCGCAGGCTCTCCCGGGACATGATCAGCGCCGAGCGCGCCGTCTTCGTACGCCTGCGGGACGGCCGCTACATCGACGACGAGATGCTGCGCACGCTGCTGCGCAGGCTGGACCTGGAGGAGGCGGCCGCGTACCGGGAAGCCGCGTAGCCTCCCCCGGTCGGCGGTGCGGTTGTCCCGGCTTCCGGTTTCCCGCTTCCGGCCTTCCGCTTCCGGGTCTCCGGTTCAAGGCGCCCGCCACCCGAGGGGCCGCGGCTACGACGGGAAGGGCCGGCCCGTCACGACGGCGGCGATCGTCGTCCCGCGCGCGAAGGCGCCCTCCTCGGCCAGGGTGAGCAGGCCGTACAGCAGCTTGGCGACGTACAGCCGCTCGACGGGGACGCCGTGCCGGGCGGCGAAGTCCCCGGCGAAGGCGTCGAGTTCGGGGGCGGGACGGGCGTAACCGCCGAAGTGGAAGCGGTCGTCGAGGGACCACGTGCCGCGCCGGGCGCCGAAGGCCTCTTCCTGCAGGGCCTGCACCGCGGTGTCCAGGAAGCCGCCCTTGAGGACCGGTATGCCCAGGGCGCGCCCGCCCTCCGGCAGCCCGGCGGCGAGTCCGGCGAGGGTGCCGCCGGTGCCGCAGGCGACGGCGACGACGTCGGCCCGGTCGCCCAGCTCCGCGCCGAGCGCCGTACAGCCGTGGACCGCGAGCACGTTGCTGCCGCCCTCGGGCACCACGTGCGCGCCGGGGACCCCGACCGCGCGCAGGACGGCCGCCAGCGTCGCCGGTTCGGCCTTGCGCCGGTACGTCGACCGGTCCACGAAGTGCAGACGCATGCCGTCGGCCGCGCACCGGGCCAGAGAGGGGTTGAGGGGACGGTCGGCCAGCTCCTGGCCGCGGACCACGCCGACCGTGGGCACGCCGAGGAGACGGCCCGCCGCCGCGGTCGCCCGCAGATGGTTGGAGTAGGCGCCGCCGAAGGTCACGACGGTCCGTCCGGCGGCCGCCCGCAGGTTCGGGGCGAGTTTGCGCCACTTGTTCCCGGTCAGCTCCGGGTGGATCAGATCGTCCCGCTTGAGCAGCAGGCGCAGTCCACGCCGGGCGAACCGGTCGTCGCCCAGTTCCTGCAACGGCGAGGGGAGCCTCGGGGAGAGCGCGGCGGGATCGGGGGCGGCGGGGCTGGTCATCCGCCCATTGTCCCCGGCGCAGCCGCGCCCCGCGGGGGGTGCGGGCGCAGAGGTCTCGAGTGCGTGGGCGCGGCCCGCCTCCGGCCGAAAACCCATGCCCGCGCCGAGCGGGATCCCCATGTGTGCCCGGGCCGCACGCCTTCCATTCCCGCTCTTTCGTGTAATAGCACGGACACGTTACGTGATGGAAGGCTGGTCCTCGCGAATCGATGCCCGGCTCCGATCGGGCCGGGCATGAGCGGGAGGGCAATTCTCTATGTCGGTAGGCGATGAGGTCCGCACGGAACAGGACCGGCCGCAGCAGAGCCTCGGCACCGCGGCCGCGCGGAACCTGGCCACCACCACCAAGTCCGTACCCCAGATGCAGGAGATCAGCTCGCGCTGGCTGCTGCGCATGCTGCCGTGGACCGAGGTGCAGGGCGGCACGTACCGGGTCAACCGGCGCCTCACGTACGCGGTCGGCGACGGCCGGGTCACCTTCGTGAAGACCGGCGACCGCGTCGAGGTGATCCCCGCCGAACTCGGCGAACTGCCGGCGCTGCGCGGGTACGAGGACGACGACGTGCTCTCCGAACTGGCCCAGCGCTGCACGCAGCGGGAGATCGAAGCAGGCCAGGTGATCGCCTCCTTCGGCAACCAGTCCGAGGAGGTCTACCTGCTCGCGCACGGCCGGGCGGAGAAGGTCGGCACCGGCCCGTACGGCGACGACCAGGTCCTCGGTGTCCTCGCCGACGGCGCCTACTTCGGCGAGCAGGCGCTGCTGGACCACGACGCCATCTGGGACCACACGGTCCGCGCCGCCACCACCTGCACCGTGCTCGTCCTGTCCCGCGACGACTTCCAGCAGGTCGCCGAGCGCGCCGACTCGCTGGGCGCCCACCTGAGGCAACTGCGCTCGATCCCCGGGCAGCGCACCAACAAGTACGGCGAGAAGGAGGTAGCCCTCGCCGCCGGGCACAGCGGCGAGCCGGACATCCCGCACACCTTCGTGGACTACGAGGCCAGGCCCCGTGAGTACGAGCTGAGCATCGCCCAGACCGTCCTGCGGATCCACAGCCGCGTGGCCGACCTCTACAACCAGCCGATGAACCAGACGGAGCAGCAGCTCCGGCTCACCGTCGAGGCGTTGAAGGAGCGCCAGGAGCACGAGCTGATCAACAACCGCGACTTCGGCCTGCTCCACAACTGCGAGTACGACCAGCGGATCCAACCGCACGACGGCGTGCCGGGCCCCGACGACATGGACGAGCTGCTCAGCCGGCGCCGCAGCACCAAGTTGTTCCTCGCCCACCCACGCGCCATCGCCGCGTTCGGCCGTGAGCTGAACAAGCGGGGGCTGGTTCCCGAGACCATCGACATGGGCGGCAACCGCATCCCCACCTGGCGCGGGGTGCCGATCTTCCCGTGCAACAAGATCCCGGTCACCGACGCCCGGACCAGCTCGATCATCGCGCTGCGCACCGGCGAGGAGGACCAGGGCGTCATCGGGCTGCGGGCCAAGGGCATCCCGGACGAGATCGAGCCGAGCCTGTCCGTGCGCTTCATGGGCATCAACGAGCAGGCCATCATCAAGTACCTGGTGACGGCCTACTACTCGGCGGCCGTGCTGGTGCCGGACGCGCTGGGCGTGCTGGAGAACGTCGAGGTCGGTCGTTGGCGCTGAGGCCCCTCGCCGGCTCGCGGTGTCCCCGCCCCGGGACCCGGGTAGTACACCCCGGCGGTGCGCGCCCGGAGCCGCGGGCGCGGACGCCACTGATCGCCAACTGTCCGAGGGGAAGCGGATGGTCGAGTTCATGACGGGGACGACACCACGCCCGCCCGGTGCGCGCCGCACCGCGGCGACGGCGCGGCAGGCAGGGGCGGTACCCGTGGAGTCGCTGCCCCGGCCCGTCGGCACGGACCGCCTCGACGGACCGGAGAGCGCCGTCACCGACGTCGAGGGGGTGTCCGACGGGCAGGACGCGGCAGGGATCCTCGAACAGGCGCGGCGGTCGTTCGACCCGGAACTGCGCTCGGCGGTGGCCTCGTTGCCCGCCTCCATGCGCCGGGTCGCGCGCTACCACTTCGGCTGGGAGGGCGCGGACGGCACACCCACCGCGGGACACGCGGGCAAGGCGATCCGCCCGGCACTGGTCCTCACCGCGGCCGCCGCGCTCGGCGGCCCGCGGGCGAGAGCGGCCGCCGCCCGGGCCGCGGCGGCGGTGGAGCTGGTCCACAACTTCACGCTGCTGCACGACGACGTGATGGACCGGGACGCCACCCGCCGCCACCGGCCCACGGTCTGGTCGGTGTTCGGCGACGCCGACGCCATCCTCGCCGGGGACGCCCTGCAGGCGCTGGCCCTGCGGATGCTCGCCGAGGATCCGCATCCGGCGGCCAGGGCGGTCGCAGTCCGGCTCGCGTCCTGTGTCGTCGAGCTGTGCGCGGGGCAGCACGCGGACACCGCCCTGGAGCGCCGGCCGCCCGATCAGGTCGCCCTCTGCGAGGTGCTCGCCATGGCCGAGGCCAAGACCGGGGCGCTGATCGGCTGCGCCTGCGCCGCCGGGGCGCTGTACGCGGGGGCGGGCGAGGACGAGGTGGAGGCGCTGGACGCGTTCGGCCGGCAGGCGGGACTGGCGTTCCAGCTCATCGACGACGTGATCGGCATATGGGGCGACCCCCGGCGCACCGGCAAGCCGGCCGGCGCCGATCTCGCCGCACGCAAGAAGTCCCTGCCCGTGGTCGCCGCGCTGACCTCCGGCACCCCGGCCGCCGAGGAACTCGCCGAGCTGTACGCCCGGCCCCACCAGGAAGGAGAGGAGGAGCGCGCCGCACTGGTGGTGGAGCGGGCCGGTGGCCGGGACTGGGCGCAGTCCCAGGCGGCCGACCGGATGGCCCGGGCCGTTCACGAACTCTCCCGCGCAGTCCCGGACCCCGCCGCCGCCGGGGGCCTGCTGGCGCTGGCCGAGTTCGTGACCCGGCGCAGCAGCTGAGGCGCGTACCCGGGTTCCGGCGCCTTCGGGTCCGTACGGCTCCTGACCCCGTACGGACCCGGGGCTCCGGCTCGGCGGGTCCCGCACTGCCCCACGGTGTGCGGGGCCCGCGCCACGCCGTGCACCGGCCGCGCGCTCGACCTCCCGGACGGGCGCCTGGCTCACCGCAGAACGCGCAACGCGGAAGACAGGAGGCAGAAGGCAGCACGGAGAATCCAGAACGGAGAGCCTGAAGCCCTCCGCAGTCCTCCTGGGTTTCCGCAGCCTGCCTCGATTCTGCTCAGCCATGCGGAACCCCTTCTCCCACTTAGTCGGGCGCCCCGGTTCCCGTCGTCACACCCTTGCGATCACTACGCTTGAAGTACTACAACTGAACCACTACGAACAAAGTGGTTCACGCGGCCTACGGAAAGAGTGCGGATTGCGAAAGCTCACCTACTTCATCGCCTGCTCCATAGACGGGTTCATCGGGGACCCGAGCGGAGACGCGGCGATGTTCCACCGCTTCGCCGACGAGGAGTTCCTGTCCTATCTGACGGCGGAGTACCCGGAGACCCTGGCGACCCACGGGCGCCGGGCGCTCGGCGTCGACCACCTGGAGAACCGGCGCTTCGACACGGTCGTGCAGGGGCGCGTCAGCTACGACCTCGCCCTCAAGGAGGGCATCGCCAGCCCTTACGCGCACCTGCGCCAGTACGTCGCCTCCCGCACCCTGGTGCAGTCGCCCGACCCGGACGTGGAGATCATCTCCACGGATCTGCTCGCGCGGGTCCGCGCCCTGAAGTCGGAGGGCGGGGAGGCCGGCATCTACCTGTGCGGCGGCTCGCGGCTCGCCGGTGAACTCGCCGACGAGATCGACGAGATCGTCGTGAAGACCTACCCGGTCGTGCTCCACACCGGCATGCCGATGTTCGGCTCGGACTTCCGCATCACGGAGTTCGCCCTCGACGGGCTGCGCGCGTTCAGCAATGGTGTGCTGGTGCGGACGTACCGGAGGAAGTGAGGGGCGGGGCGGAGGGGGCGACGGGGCGGTCGCAGGACGCGGCCCGGGGGAGACCGCCCGTCTCAGGGTCCCGTCCGGTCAGGCAGTACAGGCCGCCGGCCGGGTCGCGCAGCACCGCCCAGTGCGGGTGATCGGCCACCGGGGCC
The DNA here is from genome assembly GCF_042268205.1 of Streptomyces sp. NPDC056160. Taxonomy (NCBI): domain Bacteria; kingdom Bacillati; phylum Actinomycetota; class Actinomycetes; order Kitasatosporales; family Streptomycetaceae; genus Streptomyces; species Streptomyces sp. NPDC056160. Next base: position 14,513 of record NZ_JBHJUW010000042.1, on the reverse strand, counting down.
GCGCCCAGGTGCTCGTGGCGGGCGCGAGTGGCGCCGATGTCCGCGCAGGCCAGGTCGAGGTGGGCGGAGGCGGGCCGTTCCTCGTCCAGCCGTTGCAGCAGGACGCGGACCGGCAGACCGGCCGGAGGCTCGATCACGTGGAACTCGGGCCGGGAGCCGGGCCACGTCTCCCAGCCATCCAGGAGCCCGCTCCAGAAGGCGACTTCGGCTTCGTGGGCGGAGGGCGGGACGTCGAGGCAGACCTGGTCGAGGCGGCTGCCGTGGACGACGGGAGGGCGCACGGACTCCCCGTGCCAGGGCACCACGCAGAACGGCTGCCCGGCCGGTGAACGCAGTACGGCCCACCCCTCGTGCTCGGCGACCGTCGCGGCGCCGAGCCGCAGGGCAGCCGCCACCAGGCCAGGGACGTCGTCGGCGGCGAGATCCAGATGCGCGCCACCCTCCCCGCCGGTGACAGCCTGCACCTTGGCGCAGGCGTCGGCTCCGGCGCCGGTCGGCAGCAGGGTGGCGAACTCGCCCCGGTCACCGCGGCGTCCGGACGTCCGCGTGTCCGTGACGGCCGCCCAGAACCGCAGGGCGCGCCCGAAGTGCTCGGCGGGCCGGTCGACGAAGGCGTACGTCCAGCGGATGTCCTTGGCGTGATCGTAGGGCGGGGGCGCGCGGCAGGGGAGCCCGCGGCAGGCCCGTCCGCACGTCAGCCCTGCGCGCGCTCCATGAACCGCAGCATGTTGCCCGCCGGGTCGCGGAACGCGCAGTCCCGTACGCCGTAGGGCTGGTCCATCGGCTCCTGGACGACATCGGCGCCGTACTCCTGGACCCGGGCGAAGAGGGCGTCGCAGTCGGTGGTGGTGAAGTTGACCCCCCGCAGCACGCCCTTGGCCAGCAGCCGGGCCATGATCTCCTTGTCGGCGGGGGAGATGTCCGGATGGGCCGCGGGCGGCTCCAGGACGATCTCGACATCGGGCTGCGACGGCGACCCCACGGTCACCCACCGCATCCCCTCGAACCCGACATCATTACGGACTTCCAGTCCCAGCACGTCGCGGTAGAAGGCGAGCGCCTTGTCGTGGTCGTCCACGGCGATGAAACACTGGCGCAGTTTGAGGTCCATACCTCCACGCTAGCCACTTTGCGGCTACGGCGCGGGCGGTGGACCCGTGCGCCTGGGGCGGGTGAAGGCGCGGGTCACGCAGGTGGGGATCACCGCGCCCGCGTCGTGCGGGCGGGCCCGGTAGGCGCTCGGGGTCTCGCCGACGAGTTCGGTGAAGCGTGAACTGAACGAGCCCAGCGAGGTGCACCCGACCGCCAGGCACACCTCCGTCACGCTCAGGTCGCCCCGCCTGAGCAGGGCCTTGGCCCGCTCGATACGACGGGTCATGAGGTAGGAGTACGGGGTCTCCCCGTAGGCCTCGCGGAAACTGCGCTGGAAGTGACCCGGGGACATCAGCGCGGTGCGCGCGAGCGCCGCCACGTCCAGGGGATCGGCGTACTCCCGGTCCATACGGTCGCGGGCCCGCCGCAGCCGGACCAGATCCTCTCGGGACATCACCCGGACAGCATCGCACGACCACCGCCGGGCAGAGCCCGGCCGGCAAAAGGCCTACGAGGTCAGCCGCTCGCGTGCGTGGCGAGCGGAGCCGTCAGATCGGCGCCGTGCTCGGGCCGGTTGATCTCGGCCCACACCGCATCGAGGGAGAGGCCGAGGACATCGGCGATCGCCGCGATGGTCGGGAAGGCGGGGGTGGCCACGCGGCCCGACTCGATCTTGCGGAGGGTCTCCGGTGAGACGCGTGCGTCGAGGGCGACATCGAGCATCGAGCGCCCTCCTCGGGCCCGGCGGAGGAGGGCGCCGAGGCGCTGTCCGCGTGCGACCTCTGCGGGGGTGAGCGGCAACCTGACCATGGGACCGATTCTAGTACCGGTATAGTATGGCCGGTATAGTTATTGGGCCCACGAGAAGGTCGCCGCATGATCGAGATCCTGAACCCCACCCTGCTGACCCGCGCGAAGGACACGGGCGCCCTGGTCGCCGACATCCTCCAGGAGATGAGGAGCCGCAGCACGGTCGGCACGAACCTGCTGGACATCGACCGGTGGACCAAGGAGATGATCGCGGAGGCGGGAGCGCAGTCCTGCTACGTCGACTACGCGCCGTCCTTCGGGCGCGGCCCGTTCGGCCACTACATCTGCACGGCCGTCAACGACGCGGTACTCCACGGACGGCCGTACGACTACTCGCTGGCCGACGGTGACCTGCTCACCCTCGACCTCGCCGTCTCCCGGCACGGAGTCGCGGCGGACGCGGCCATCAGCTTCCTCGTCGGCGACGCGCGGCCCGCGCAGAGCGTCGCGATGATCGAGGCGACCGAACGCGCGCTGGCCGCGGGGATCGCCGCCGCCCGTCCCGGGGCGCGCGTCGGCGACATCGCCCATGCCATCGGCACGGTTCTCGGCAAGGCGGGGTACCCGATCAACACCGAGTTCGGAGGTCACGGCATCGGGTCGACCATGCACCAGGACCCGCACGTGCCGAACACCGGACGGCCCGGCCGCGGATACAAGCTGCGCCCGGGTCTGCTGCTGGCGCTGGAGCCGTGGGTCATGGCGGACACCGCCACCCTCGTCACCGACGCCGACGGATGGACGCTGCGCAGCGCGACCGGCTGCCGTACGGCGCACAGCGAGCACACGATCGCCATCACCGACGACGGGGCCCAGATCCTCACCCTGCCGAAGCACGCGCGGCCGTGAGGACGTGACGCCCTCGATGTGGCCGCACCCGGGCCGCCGTGGACGCCGTGTTCGGCGCTCTGCGGTCCGGGTGCGGACAGGAAGACCAGGCGATCAGGGAAATCGCAGGTCAGAAGGTGTGATGGAAAGTCAGGCCTTCTTCGTCTCCCAGAAGATCTTGTCGATCTGCGCGATGTGGTCCAGGGCCTTCTGGCCCGTGGCCGGGTCGGTCGACGCCTTGGCGGCGGAGAGCGCCTTCAGGGTGTCGTTGACCAGCTGGTGCAGCTCGGGGTACTTCTCGAAGTGCGGGGGCTTGAAGTAGTCGCTCCACAGCACGGAGACGTGGTGCTTGGCCAGCTCGGCGCGCTGCTCCTTGATGACGGTGGCGCGGGCCTGGAAGTGCGGGTCGTCGTTGCCGGCCATCTTCTCCTGGACGGCCTTCACCGACTCCGCCTCGATGCGGGCCTGGGCGGGGTCGTACACACCGCAGGGCAGGTCGCAGTGTGCGCTGACCTTGACCTTGGGGGCAAACAGGCGGGAAAGCATGGAGCGTTCCTTCCTCGTGATCGTCTTCTCAGGTGGGACATTACTCCCTGCAAAGCCTGTTTTCGCGGGTGCCCCCTGGGGCTTAGGACAAAAGTCCAGGGTCAGACTGAGACTGGTGGAGGAACGGACCGGGGAGGTGCCGGGGATGCCGGAGCTGTTGCAGGAGAGCGAGCGCGGGGGTGCCGTACTGCCCTTCGGGCTGGCCGAGGTGACCGGGCCTTCCATGGTGCCCACGCTGTACCACGGGGACCGGCTCGTGATGCAGTACGGCGCGCGGGTCCGTCCGGGCGACGTGATCGTGCTGCGTCATCCGTTCCAGCAGGACCTGCTCGTCGTCAAGCGTGCGGTGGAGCGGCGCGAGGGCGGCTGGTGGGTGCTCGGCGACAACGCGTACGCCGGGGGGGACAGCACCGACTACGGCACCGTGCCCCAGGAGCTGGTGCTGGGCAAGGCGTGGCTGCGCTACCGGCCGCGCAGGACTGCTCAGCGTTCGCCGCTGGCGGTGGCGCGCTGGGCGCTGTCGGCCGTCAGGCCCGTCTTCCCCGACCGGTCGGCCTCCAGGCGTTTGCGGGCCCGGTAGGCGGCCACGTTGGCGCGCGTGGCGCAGCGGTCGGAGCAGTAGCGGCGCGAGCGGTTCGTCGAGGTGTCCAGGTAGGCGTTGCGGCAGGGCGCCGCCTCGCACAGGCCCAGGCGGTCCACGCCGTACTCGGTCAGGTGGAAGGCGAGTCCCATCGCCGCGATCGCCGCGTAGCCGGCCGTCGCGTTGGACGGGTGGTCGGCCAGGTGCATGTGCCACAGCGGACGGCCGTCGTCGTCGCGGTGGTCGTGCCCGGAGATCTGCGGGCTCACCGGGAACTCCAGCAGCAGGGAGTTGAGCAGGGCCACCGCGAGCGTCTCGTCGCCCTGGTCGGCCGCTTCGAAGACCGCGCGCAGCCGGGCCCGCACCGAACGGAAGCGGGTGACGTCGGCATCCGTCGCACGGCGAGCCGCCGAGCCGTTGGCGCCGAACAGGTCCCGGACCGCCTCGACCGTGGTCAGGGCGTCCTTGCCCCGGGCCGGTTCCTCGCTGTTGACGAGACGCACGGCGTAATCCGAGTAATAGGCCAGTTCCACTTGTAGTCCTTACGAGGGCGCTCTATGGTCATGGATGCGGTCGGTAACAGCCGGTCGTACTTCCAGGGTATTACGCGGGCTACGGGTGAGGGAGGGCGGCGATGACCGGCACGGGCACGGACATCACAGCGGCGGGAACGGACTGGCGGGCCTGGCAGGAGAGCTGGGACCGGCAGCAGGAGTGGTACATGCCCGACCGGGAGGACCGCTTCCGCATCATGCTCGACATGGTCGAGGCCCTGGTCGGCGCCGCGCCGCGGGTCCTGGACCTGGCCTGCGGCACCGGCACCATCACGGCCCGCCTGCTCGCCCGCTTCCCCGAAGCCACCAGCACCGGCGTCGACCTCGACCCGGCGCTGCTCGCGATCGCCGAGGGCACCTTCGAGGGCGACGGACGCGTCTCCTTCGTCACCGCCGACCTGAAGGACCCCCACTGGCCGGCGAAGCTGCCGTACGACTCCTACGACGCCGTCCTGACCGCCACGGCCCTGCACTGGCTGCACAGCGAACCCCTCGCCGCCCTCTACGGTCAGGTCGCGGAACTCGTCCGCGACGGTGGTGTCTTCATGAACGCGGACCACATGATCGACGAGGCGACCCCGCGGATCAACGCGGCCGAACGCGCCCAGCGGCACGCGCGCATGGACGCGGCCAGGGGGCGGGGGGCCCTGGACTGGGCCGAGTGGTGGCAGGTGGCCGCCGAGGACCCGGTCCTGGCCGCGCCGACCGCCCGCCGCTTCGAGATCTACGGGGAGCACGCCGACGGCGACATGCCCTCCGCCGCCTGGCACGCCCGCGTCCTGCGCGAGAAGGGCTTCGCGGAGGCCCGCCCGGTGTGGTGCTCGCCCTCGGACACGCTGCTGCTCGCGCTGAAGTGATCACGCGTGAGCCTCCGCTCGCACGAAGGTGCGGTACGAAGCCGGAAGGGGCGGTACGGAGATTCCGTACCGCCCCTTCGCGTACGTGCCGCGGCGCCGCTCAGAGCACCTCAGAGCACCTCAGAGCACCTTCGACAGGAACGACTGGGTGCGCTCGTGCCGCGGGTCGGTCAGGACCTCCCGCGGGTGGCCGGACTCGACCACCACACCCTCGTCCATGAAGACCAGGCTGTCGCCCACCTCCCGGGCGAAGCCCATCTCGTGGGTGACGACGACCATCGTCATGCCGGACTCGGCGAGGTCGCGCATGACGTCCAGGACGTCACCGACCAGCTCCGGGTCGAGCGCCGAGGTCGGCTCGTCGAACAGCATCAGCTTCGGGTCCATGGCCAGCGCGCGGGCGATCGCCACGCGCTGCTGCTGGCCGCCGGAGAGCTGCGAGGGGTAGTGCCCCGCCCGGTCGGCCAGGCCCACCCGCTCCAGCAGGCTCATCGCACGCTGCTGGGCTTCGGCCCGCTTGGCGCCCTTGACCTGGACCGGTGCCTCCATGACGTTCTCGACGGCCGTCATGTGCGGGAACAGGTTGAAGCGCTGGAAGACCATGCCGATGTCCCGGCGCTTCATCGCGACCTCGCGGTCGCGCAGCTCGTACAGCCTGTCGCCGTGCTGGCGGTAGCCGACCAGCTCGCCGTCGACGTACAGCCGGCCGGCGTTGATCTTCTCCAGGTGGTTGATGCAGCGCAGGAACGTCGACTTGCCGGAGCCGGAGGGGCCGATGAGGCAGAACACCTCGCCGGGCCTGACCTCCAGGTCGATGCCCTTGAGCACCTCGACCTGGCCGAAGGACTTGTGCACGCCCTCGGCCTTCACCATCGCCACGCCCGTGTCACGCGCGGCGGAGTCCTGCTCGGTGAGCTTGTCGGTCATGCCGTGACCTTCCTGCTGGAGAAGGACGTCAGGTGCGCCCTGACCTTCTGCCACGGCGTCGCCGGGAGGCTGCGGCTGGAGCCGCGGGCGTAGTACCGCTCGATGTAGAACTGGCCCACGCTCAGCACGGAGGTCATGATCAGGTACCAGGCGGCGGCGAGGAAGTACATCTCCACCGGGGCGCCGGAGACCTGGCCGATGTCCTGGGCGTAGCGGAACAGCTCCGGATACTGGACGGCCGCCACCAGGGAGGTCGTCTTCAGCATGTTGATGACCTCGTTGCCGGTCGGCGGCACGATCACCCGCATCGCCTGCGGGATGACGATGCGGCGCAGGGTCCTGCCGTGGCTCATGCCCAGCGCGTGGGCGGCCTCGGTCTGCCCCTCGTCGACGGCGAGCAGGCCGGCGCGGCAGATCTCCGCCATGTACGCCGCCTCGTTCAGACCCAGGCCGAGCAACGCCGTCAGCAGCGGCGTCATGAAGTTCGACCAGTAGTCCTTGTAGAACGGCATCAGGTTGACGTACTCGAAGACCAGGCCCAGGTTGAACCAGAGGAAGAGCTGGACCAGGACCGGGGTGCCGCGGAAGAACCAGATGTAGAACCACGCGATGGCCGAGGTCACCGGGTTCTTCGACAGGCGCATCACCGCGAGGACGATGCCGCCGACGATGCCGATCAGCATCGACAGGACCGTCAGCAGGAGGGTCTTGCCGACGCCGGTCGTGATCCGGTCGTCGAAGAAGTAGTCGGGAACGGCATGCCAGTTGATCTTGCCCTGGCCGAACGCGTAGACGATCGCCACGAGGAGGGCGATCGCGACGAGCGCGGTGATGTAGCGCCCGTAGTGCCGGACGGGGACGGCCCTGATCGGCTGGGGGCCGGTCGCGGGTGCGTCCCCGGGCCCCGCCGTCTTGTCGATGTCAGCAGTCACGGATGTCGCCTCTCAGCGGCCGCTCGGGCGCGGTCACTTGCCGCCGTTGACGACGGACTCCTTGACGGCGCCGTCCTGGGCGCCCCACTTCTCAAGGATCTTCTGGTACTCGCCGTTCTTGATGATCGCGTTCACCGCGGCCTGCAGCGCGTCCCGCAGCTGGGTGTTGCTCTTGCCGACGGCGATGCCGTACGGGGCCGCCTCGACCTGCTGGCCGACGACCTGGAAGTCCTTGCCGCCGCCGGAGGTCTTCACCGCGTACGCGGCGACCGGGAAGTCGGAGGAGGCCGCGTCCACGCCGCCCGAGCGCAGGCGGGTCTGGGCCTGCTGGTCGTCGTCGAAGGGCTCGATGGTGAGCGTCTTGCCGCTCGGACACTTCTTCGCCTCGGCCTTGGCGAGGTCCTGCGAGACGGTGCCGCGCTCCAGGGCGATCTTCTTGCCGCACAGGTCGGACCAGGACTTGATGCCGCCGGTGTCGCCCTTGCGGGTGTAGATGGAGACGCCGGCCTGCAGGTAGTCGACAAAGTCGACGCCCTCGCCGACCTTCTTGCCGGTGGTCGGGTCGACACCCTGCTGGCGGCTCTTGTTGTCCGTCATCGCCGACATCGCGATGTCGTAGCGGCTGGAGCGGATGCCGGTGAGCAGGGCGTCGAAGGTGCCGTTCTCGAACTCGAAGGTCACCCCGAGCTGCTTGCCCAGGGCGGCGGCCACATCCGGGTCGAGTCCGGCGACCTTGCCGGACTTGTCCTTGAACTCGACCGGCGCGTAGGCGATGTCGGAACCGACCTTGATGACACCCTTGTCACGGATCTGCGCCGGGAGCTTGTCGGCGAGCGGGGCGGAGCCGGTGGCGGACGAACTTCCGGAGGACTTGTCCTTGTCCTTGGTCTGGTCACCGCAGCCGGTGAGAATCAAGGCGCCTGCGACCGCGATCGCACCGACCGCTGCCAGACGGGAGTGCGCGGCGGTCGTACGACGGGTGGAGCGTGCGGTCATGGTGGGTTCCTCCGGCGGATGGGTGGAGATGCCGATGGGTCGACGAGAACACACACCTTCGGGTGTTGCGACCTCGTGTGATTGACGCATCTTGCCATTCGGGCTGCGCCGTTCAGGGCAATCACCATGTCAAAATCGGATAACGGGTGACCCCTGAAGCCCGGGTGACCGGCCCCCGGGACCGGATCATCCACGGGAATGTCTCCTTCCGGCCGGAAGATCTTCGGCCCGTCTCGGGATACGGGCGGCCGGGGAACGGCTTATGGGCGAATTCGAGCCCTTGTCAAGGCTTCGGCGAGGACTTGTCCCCATATTGGGCCACGTGTCGTGTGGTCGTCATGTGACCTTGGCGTTATGGACTCGTCGTCGGCGGCATCCGTCCGGTAAGAAGGTTCTTTACACCCCTCATCCGGGGCTCAGGGCGCGTGTGCGGCGCGCCCGTCGCGTACGGCACGAACGCATCACTCACCGGGCCGTGCGCGGTCCCGCCCACCCCTCACCAGGAGTGGCCACCCTCAAACCATGAACAATTAAGGGGTAAAACCAAGTGGCAGCGGAGATCGTCAATCCTCGCAGCGACAGCAGTACGGATCAGGACGGCGGGGCAGAGCCGCTCGATTCCTTCGATCCGGCTTTCGCGCTGCACCGTGGCGGGAAGATGGCCGTGCAGGCCACCGTTCCCGTCCGTGACAAGGACGACCTGTCCCTGGCGTACACGCCCGGCGTCGCGCGGGTGTGCACCGCCATCGCCGAGCAGCCGGAACTGGTCCACGACTACACGTGGAAATCGTCCGTGGTCGCCGTCGTGACCGACGGAACGGCCGTCCTCGGCCTCGGGGACATCGGCCCTGAAGCCTCCCTTCCCGTGATGGAAGGGAAAGCGATCCTTTTCAAGCAGTTCGGCGGCGTGGACGCCGTGCCGATCGCACTCGACTGCACCGACGCCGACGAGATCGTCGAGACCGTGGTGCGCCTCGCGCCGTCCTTCGGCGGCGTGAACCTGGAGGACATCTCGGCGCCGCGGTGCTTCGAGATCGAGCGCAAGCTCCAGGAGCGCCTGGACATCCCGGTCTTCCACGACGACCAGCACGGCACGGCGGTCGTCACCCTCGCCGCGCTGCGCAACGCGGCGCGGCTGAGCGGCCGGGGCATCGGCGAGCTGCGAGCCGTCATCTCGGGTGCGGGCGCGGCCGGTGTGGCGATCGCCAGGATGCTGGTCGAGGCCGGCCTCGGCGACGTCGCGGTGGCCGACCGCAAGGGCGTCGTCTCGGTGGACCGGGCCGACCTCACCCCGGTCAAGCGGGAACTGGCCGAGTTCACCAACAAGGCGGGGCTCACCGGCTCCCTGGAGGACGCGCTGGCCGGCGCCGACGTCTTCATCGGCGTCTCCGGCGGTACGGTGCCGGAGACCGCCGTGGCCTCGATGGCGAAGGGCGCCTTCGTCTTCGCCATGGCCAACCCGGACCCGGAGGTCCACCCCGACGTCGCGCACAAGTACGCGGCGGTCGTGGCGACCGGCCGGTCGGACTTCCCCAACCAGATCAACAACGTCCTGGCGTTCCCCGGCATCTTCGCCGGCGCGCTCCAGGTGCGGGCCTCCCGGATCACCGAGGGCATGAAGATCGCGGCGGCCGAGGCGCTGGCCGGGGTCGTCGGCGACGACCTCGCCGCGGACTACGTGATCCCCTCGCCGTTCGACGAGCGGGTCGCCCCGGCCGTGACGGCGGCCGTCGCGGCGGCGGCGCGCGCGGAGGGCGTGGCCCGGCGCTGACGCGGGCCCCGCGCGGGGGACCCACCCGCACCTCGCCCAGGTGACCCGAACGGCCCCGTCCCCCGGACGGGGCCGTTCGGCTGTCCGGCGCCCGCCGGGCGAAGTGCTTGGCAACAGGGCGTGTGTCACAGCGCCGTGTGGTTCCGCAGGCGTCGGCCCGCCCCTATCGTCAAGGTCATGTTCGCTGTCTACGCCGCCCGAATCGACCGCGACCAGCCGCTGAACGGTCTGGGGACGGGGGAGCGCCCGGCCCCCGAGGCCCGCCCCGGCTGGAGCACCGTCGACGTCAGGGCCGCCTCCCTGAACCATCACGACCTCTGGTCCCTCAAGGGCGTGGGCCTGTCCGAGGACAAGCTGCCCATGATCCTCGGCTGCGACGCCGCCGGGGTCGACGCGGACGGCAACGAGGTCGTCCTGCACTCCGTCATCGGCCAGAGCGGGCACGGGGTCGGCCCCCGAGAGCCCCGCTCCATCCTCACCGAGCGCTACCAGGGCACCTTCGCCGAGCAGGTCGCCGTGCCGACCTGGAACCTGCTGCCCAAACCCAAGGGGCTCTCCTTCGAGGAGGCCGCCTGCCTGCCCACGGCCTGGCTCACCGCGTACCGGATGCTCTTCACCAACGCCGGTGTCCGGCCGGGCGACTCCGTGCTGGTGCAGGGCGCCGGCGGCGGGGTGGCCACGGCCGCGATCGTGCTCGGCAAGGCGGCCGGGCTCAAGGTCTTCGCCACCAGCCGTGACGAGGCCAAGCGCAAGCGGGCGCTGGAACTCGGCGCGGTGGAGGCGGTGGAGTCGGGTGCGCGGCTGCCGCAGCGGGTGGACGCCGTGATCGAGACCGTCGGCGCGGCCACCTGGTCCCACTCGGTGAAGTCGCTGCGCCCCGGCGGCACGATCGTCATCTCCGGTGCCACCAGCGGCGACCGCCCCTCGCACGCCGAACTGACGCGGATCTTCTTCCTGGAGCTGAAGGTGGTCGGCTCCACCATGGGTACCAAGGACGAGCTGGAGGACCTGCTCTCCTTCTGCGCCACCACCGGGGTCCGTCCCGTCATCGACGAGGTGCTTCCGCTGGACCGGGCCCGTGCGGGCTTCGAGCGGATGGAGTCCGGCGGCCAGTTCGGCAAGATCGTGCTCACCACTTCCTGACCTTCCCGATCGCTCCCTCCCACCCCCTCGCATGTCAACCTTGGTTGACATGCGAGGGGGTGTCAACGTACGTTGACGAAATGACCGAAGCAACGGATCTCGCCGAACGGGCGGGCGACCGCGATCCGCGGGTCGGGCTGCGGGCCGTCGCCGCGCTGCGCCGGCTGCTGGAGCAGCTGGAGGCCGTGCAGGTGCGCAGTGCCCGCAACCAGGGCTGGTCGTGGCAGGAGATCGCCGCCGAACTCGGTGTCAGCAGGCAGGCCGTGCACAAGAAGTACGGGAGGCAGTGATGTTCGAACGGTTCACGAAGGACGCCCGCGCCGTGGTGCGGGCGGCGGTGGAGCACGCCGAGAGCCGCGGAGCGCAGACCGTGGACGCCGGGCAGCTGCTGCTGGCCCTCCTCGACCGGGAGGCGAGCCGCGCATCCTTCGCCCTGGCGGCGCTGGGCCTGGACGCGACGCGCAAGGACTCCGTACGGCAGGCGCTGGACGAGGCGCGGCGGCGCGCGGGGCTGTCCCGGGCCGATACCGACGCCCTGGCCGGGCTCGGCATCGACGTCCTGGAGATCATCTCCCGGGTGGAGGAGACGCACGGCGTCGGGGCGATGTCCGGTGACCGCAAGGACCGCGCCTGGTGGTCGGGGCGCCGCGCCCTCGGCCGGGATGCCAAGGACACGCTCGAACAGGCGCTGCGCATGGCGGTGGCCCGCCACGACCAGCACATCGGGGACGAGCACATCCTGCTCGCCCTGACCGTCCGCCCGGGCGTCGCCTCGGAGGTCCTCGCCGACCACGGCGTGACCTACGAGGCGCTGAACCGCGTGCTGTACGGCGACGGAGAGGCACGGGCGACCGGCTGACGCCGTCCCGCCCTCCCGCTGCCCCCGGCCCCTGGCCCCCGTGTCAGACCTTCGGGCCGCGCAGGACCGCCCCGATGTGAGCCGCCGCCGTCGACAGATGGCGGCGGGTGGCACGGAGCTGCTCGGCGCTCACCCCGTGGTCGCGGGCCGCGTCACGGATGTCGTCGCGGAAACGGTCCAGGAGCCGGTCCAGATCGCGGGCCGGGTCGCCCGTGGACTCGTCGTGCGCCCAGGACGGCTCGTACGCGGCGGGGAAGCCCTTCGGGGTGTCGGAGTACTCGGCGTATTCGGCGTACTCCGCCCGCTCCGCACGCTCGGCGCGCTCCTGCGGGCCGCCAGCCGCCGGGCCGAAGCCGAAGTCCTTGGCCAAGCCCTTGCCGAACTCCTTGCCGAAGTCGCCGAACTCCTTGGTCAGCTCGGTCAGGCCCTCGCGCACCCCGGTCGGCCAGTCGCCCCGGGTGAAGTGGTCCTGCACCTGGTCCTGGATGTGCCGGGCGATGCGCTGGAACTCCTCCTGTGCCTGGGTCCGCGCCCGCTCCTGCGCCTCCTTGGCCTGGCGCCGGGCCCGCTGGGCCTCCTCGCGGGCCCGGCGGCTCTCGTCCTTCGCCCGCCGGGCCTGCTCCTTCCACTCCTGCTTGACCCGGCGCATCTCCTCCTTGGCGGCGCGCCAGGCCTCCTTGTCGTCGGCCCCGGCGGCACCCGCGTCCTCCTGGGCGCCGTTGACACCAGGGGAGCCCTGCCGGGCCTGGGAGGCCGCCGCGCGCATCTCGCGCCGCAGATCGCCCGCCGCGCCGCGCACATCGGCCCGGATCTCGGCGGCGAGCTCGGCGACCGATTCGCGGATCTCCAGTTCGAGATCGGCCAGTTCACCGCTGCGGTCGGCCAGTTCGGCGCGGCCCGCGTCCGTGATGGCGTACACCTTCCGGCCGCCCTCCGTGGTGTGGGTGACCAGGCCCTCGGCCTCCAGCTTCGCCAGGCGGGGGTAGACGGTGCCCGCCGAGGGGGCGTACAGGCCCTGGAAGCGCTCCTCCAGGAGGCGGATCACCTCGTAGCCGTGGCGCGGGGCCTCGTCGAGCAGCTTGAGCAGGTACAGGCGGAGGCGGCCGTGGGCGAAGACGGGGGGCATGTCAGAGCACCTTCTTGTCGGTCGTGCCGGCGGATGTGCCGTCAGGCGCGCCGCCGGCCGGGGCGTCGGCGGGGCCCTCGCCGCCCGGGCCCGGCTCCCAGGAGCCGCCCTCGGCCGGCGGGCGGCGCAGCAGGGCGATGGAGCCGGAGACCGTCGTCGCCTTCAGCCTGCCCCGGCCCGCGCCCAGCCGGCCCGTGATCCGCTTGGCGCCCCACTGGCCGCTGACCCTGAGGTCCTCGAAGGCGTTGGAGACCGCACCGCTCGCCGTGTTCGCCTCCACCTCCGCGTCGGCCGGGTGGGGCAGGCGGATCGCGATCTCACCGGAGACGTTCGTCAGGCTGATGTCGGTCGGGGAGGCCACCCGGTCGAGGTCGACGATCATCGACCCGCTCACCGAGTCGGCCCGGACCGAGGAGCCGGAGCCCTCGACCAGGGTGAGGTCGCCGGAGACCGAGTGGAACCGGAGGTCACCGGAGAGGGCCTGCGCCTCCACGTTCCCCGAGACGGTGTCCGCGCGGACCGGGCCGGTGACGCCGACCAGCGTGGTGTCGCCGGTGACGCCCTTCACCTCCGTACGCCCGTCGATGCCCGAGACCATGGCGGCGGCGCCGACGACCCCGACCTCGACCCGGGTGCTCGCCGGGACGGCCAGGGAGATGACGGCGCTGCGCTGCCAGCCCTTGCGGTCGAGCCACTTCAGCAAGCCCTTCCAGGGCAGGTCGTCGTAGGCCACGGTCAGGGTGGAGCCGCGCTGGGTGACGACCAGGGGTGGTCCCTCGATGCGGGAGACCTCCAGGCGTGCGGAACCGTCGTCCGTGCCCACGACGTTGACCGTTCCGTGGACGATGCGGACGTTCAGCTGCGTCGGGGGCTCGTCGAAGGTGAGCTTGGTGGGCTCGCCCACGGACCACTCGGACATGGTGCAGACCTCCTGGGACGGACCGGACCGCACGGGACGGCAGGGCCGGCAGACGGGACCGGGTCGGTGAAGCGAGGGGCGCGGCGGACGCGACACGCCATATCGCGTCCCTCACTAGACACGATATATCGCGGACACGGAAAGTCAAGACACACCGTGAAACGCGATCCGTACGCACCGTCCGTACGCGCCGTGAGAACGCGAAAGGCGCCCCCGAAGGGGCGCCCGTCCCGACCGCTCGCCGGTGCCTACTCGTCGTCGTCCTCGTCGTCCAGCCGTGCCAGCCAGGTCGCCAGCCGCTCCACCGGGACCTCGAAGTCCGGGTTCAGGTCGACGAAGGTCCGCAGCTGCTCGGCGAGCCACTCGAAGGTGACCTCCTCCTCGCCCCGCCTCTTCTCCAGCTCTTCGATGCCACGGTCAGTGAAGTACATGAGGTCAAGGATAGAGGCGCCGAAACGTCGCGGAAACGGCCGGGCCGCACCCCCGGCGGGGGGGGGGGGCCCCGGCGGGCGCCGGGCGCGGGAGCGCGGGAGCCCCCCCCGGGGGGCACACCACGAAAAACACGCGCACCAA
>NZ_JBHJUW010000041.1:0-65338 GCF_042268205.1 Streptomyces sp. NPDC056160 | reverse complement strand
GCCACCGCTCAGCGCGGTGGGGCGGCCCCTTGTGTTGCGGCTCCCCGGCACGGATCAGACCCACATCACGCTGCATCGTCCTCCAGGGCGGCCACCTCCTCGGCGGCCTTGCGGGCCTTCTTCTCCGCCTTCTCCAGCTTGGCCTTCGCCTTGGCCAGTTGCTTGGAACGGCGCTTGTGCATCTTCTTCGAGACCTCGTCCAGGCGGTCGGGGAAGAGATGGCCATACGTGTCCAACGTCAGGGTCGCGGACTTATGGCCCAGCATCGTCTGTACGACGTTGACGTCCGCACCGCTCGCGATGGCCAGCGACGCCGCCGTGTGCCGCAGCTTGTGCGGGGTGACGTTGAGGTCCCCCAGCCCGGCCTTCACAACCGCCGGTGCGAAGAACCGCTGCCGGAAGTTGCGGGCCCGCAGCGGTCCGCTCTGCGGGGCGGTGAAGAGCAACTCCTCGTCCCCCCGCCCCTGGACGTGCGGCTTCAGCTCCTCGGCCAGGAACCGCGGGATCGGTACCGACCGGCGCTCGTGGTTCTTGGGGGTGTCGAGGTAGAGCTTGCCGTTGTCCTCGGCGTATGCCTCGACGATGTGGGCCCGGCAGGCGTCGAGGTCGACGCGGCCCACCTTCAGGGCGGACGCCTCGCCCCAGCGCAGGCCGGTGTAGGCCAGCAGCAGGATGAACACTCGGTAGGCGCCTGACGCGTTGGCCAGCGCGTCGACCTGCATGTCATCGAGGTACACGTGGTCGGCCGGCGCCGCCTTCGGCAAGGGCACGCCGACAGCCGGGTTGACCGCCAGACGACGAGCCTTGACCGCGTAGCCGAGAACGCGGCTGAGGACGACGTACGCCTTGCGGACCGAGCGGGGGCTGAGCTTCCTGCCGCCGGTCGCCTCGCCGGACAGCAGGTCCGCGAGCCACTCGGCGATGTCCTCGAAGTGGATGCGGTCCAGCGGAGTGGTGCCCCACTTGGGGATCACATGGACGTCAAGAACGCCGCGATAGCGCCCCCGGGTCGAACGCTTGAGATGAATCTGCGCGGCCAGCCAGGACTCCGCCACCTCTGCGAATTGCACGCGCGCGGCGGCAGGATCACGGTAGGAGCCGTCATTGAGGCGGGACTCCATCCTCGTCCGCTCGATCTCGGCGTCGACCTTGCGGGCGAAGGTCTTCATCTTCGGCTTGCCGTCGGGGCCGTACCAGCGCACGCGGTAGCGCCCCGGTGGCGTACGACCCGCCCGCTTGGCCTTCGCCACGGCCCCTGCATACGCCGCGTGCCCTATGCGGTCCTCAATCCAGACTCGCGCCAACTAGCACCCCCTTCGGTCGTCGCTGGACGCCGAGGGGAGCGGCAGGAGCAGGGTCGTGGGAGGGGTACCGAGCGCGGTGGCGATGGCGACGAGGTCGTCGATGTCGCACCGGCGACGGCCGCGTTCGGTGCGGCTGAGCGCGGTGTTGGTCATCGGCCGGCCCAGTGCGGTGCAGCGGGCTGCGAGTTGGTGCTGGGTCAGGCCGCGCACGAGGCGTAGGTGCTCGATGGCGCGGGCGGTGTGAAGGCCGGCGGGCCCTATTTCTACAGGTCGGGTTGCCATAACAGTTAGCTGTAACTTGCAGCCGGACGTTATGGCAAGAGTTGGTTCTTAAACTCTACAAAAGTCGTACCGAGGCTGAGTGGCGTTCCTCTCATCGAATTCCGGCACATCGCGAGCCGTTTCGTCGTGGGCGCCGTGCTACCTTCCCTTCACGTCGCGAAAGTGGGCGATTTGAGCAAGTATCAGGCGAACCATCCGGCGAGCTCAGCAAGTGGCATCTGACCGATCCGAGCTATCTCTGAGCTGCGGAGGTATCGGATTCCGACACCTCTACCGATCGCCTCGCCGCAAGTAAATTTCATGTTCCGCAGGAGCGATTTCGGCAACCGGGGATCCACCCTTACTGTTCTCGTCTCGCCGGCCACACCGAGAGAAGTAGTACAGAGTTTCAGAACCAACTCTGGACTTCTCTCTGGATGGTGTGGCTGTGTTGTCCAGGCACGTTGTCCAAGACCGAAAAGGAGCCCTGTGCCGACCCCTTCCCCCCGCAACACCAGCGCCCCTGCCACCGCTGCGGCTGGCCAGCGCGGCCCGCTTGCCACCCCTGCGGAGGTCGCCGCGTACCTCGGGGTGCCGGTGAAGACCCTCTACCAGTGGAAGTACCGGGGCATCGGCCCCAACGTGCACAAGGTCGGCCGCCACCTGCGCTACCGCTGGCACGAAGTGGACGCCTGGGTGAACGCCCACTCCACGTACGACCTCACGGCCTGAATCCGCCCTTCCGGGACAGCGAAACGGCCCTCGGCGTGCCACCGCCGAGAGCCGCAGAGTCCCTGCCCCATCGCCCTTGAACGATCGAATCGGTGGGCCGGGCCTTGCCCGTCCGGCCCACCAGGAAGGAACGCATGTGGACGAATCTACGTCTCCCGCCACCCCCGCCGCATCCTCCACATCCGCCTGGCCGCCCGTCGCCGCCCCCGGCCAGCTTGCCACTGCGAGAGACTCCACCACCGAGGACGACGAGCCCGCGCAGGTCGGCGAAGGCGCACAGCTGCTGGACGAGCTGCGGCAAGCGATCGCGCGGTACGTGATCCTCCCGAGCAGTGACGCGTTGACCGCTGTCACGCTGTGGGTGGCAGCCACGCACATCCAGCCCGCGCTCCAGCACGCGCCCCGTCTCGCAGTGGTCGGGCCGGCGAAGCGGTGCGGCAAATCCCGCCTTCTGGATGTGATCACGGAGACCGTGCGTGAACCGCTCATCACGGTCAACACCAGCCCGGCGGTGGTCTTCCGCGCGATCGGCGACGATCCGCCCACCCTGCTGGTGGACGAGGCCGACACGATCTTCGGCAGCATCAAGGCCGCAGAGAAGAACGAGGAGCTGCGCGGCCTGCTCAACGCCGGCCACCAGCGCAACCGGCCCGCCCTGCGGATCTCCGGCCCGGAGCACAAGCCGCAGGCGTTCCCCACCTTCGCGATGGCCGCGCTCGCTGGCATCGGGGACCTGCCGGACACAGTGATGGACCGGGCGGTGGTGATCCGTATGCAGCGTCGCAAGGACGGCGAGCGGGTGGAGCAGTTCCGCTCCCGCCGCGACATCCCTGCTCTGCACGCCCTGCGTGACCGGCTGACCGCCTGGTTGCGCCCGCTGATGGACACCGCAGCGGACCTGGTGCCGCCGATGCCGGTGCAGGACCGGGCAGCGGACACCTGGGAGCCGCTGGTGGTCGTCGCCGAACTGGCAGGCGACTCCTGGCCGGAGCGAGCACGGGCAGCGTGCGTGGCGATGTGCGCGGCCGAGGTCGGCCAGGACGACGAGTCCAATGTGAAGACGCGCCTGCTGAAGGACATCCGCCGCGTCTTCGGGTGCTATGGAGATCCCGACACCGTGCGCACGCGGGACCTGCTGGAGGAACTACTCAAGGACCAGGAGGCTCCGTGGGCCGAGTACCGCAACACTGGTCTGACCCCGCGCCACTTGGGGATCATTCTGAAGGACTTCGGCATCCAAGCGGCCGTCCTCCGCTTCGAGGGCGGACGGCAGGCCCGGGGATTCACCCGCAGGCAGTTCACGGACGCCTGGGCCCGCTACTGCCCCGAGGAGCAGCCACCCGGCAGCGGCGATGAGATCACGCGTCACAGGTCGGCCGTACACCCGTAAACACCCGTCGCACGCGTCGCATCGCAGGTCACCCCCGTGACGGGTCCGGTAGCTGTGACGGGTCCTCCCGTATCACGCCGAGCTCCCGTACCTGTCCTGAGCAGGCATGCGACGGGTGCGACGAGTCCGCCGCACTCCCCGTCGGCAGCCCTGCCACGTGCCTATGGCACCCGTCTCCCTCCGGAGTACCACGCTTGCCCTCACGCACCGCCCAAGCCTCCGTGCCAGTACTGACAGTAGCGATCCGCCTCGGGGTCGCCCTCGTCGGCACGATCGGCTTCGCCCTCTCCTACGACGCCCTGCGGCAGATGGCCGTCGCCATCCACGTGCGCGGGGTCCTCACCTACGCCTTTCCCCTCGTGATCGACGGGTTCATCGCCATCGGCGTCGCCGCCCTGCTCATCCTGCGCACCGCACCCTGGCGCTCGCGCCTGTACGTCTGGGCTTTGGTCGGCCTCGCCACCGTCACCAGCATCTGGGCGAACGCCCTGCACGCCGTGCGCCTCAACCAGCAGGCCCGCACTGCCGGACTCCACCTGGACGATGTCACCGTGGGCGCCCTGTCTGCCATCGCCCCGCTCGCTCTGGCCGGCGCCGTCCACCTCGATCTCGTCATCCGCCGCCACCCCACACCCCGCGCCCAGGAGGCCGCCGCCACAACAAGCCACAACACCCACGGCCACAGCCACAACGGCTCGCACAACGCCGAACCGACTGCTCATGCGGAAGACGACACCCGCCTGCCGGAGCAAGTGCAGAGGTTGCCCGATGTGGCCGTGGCCGACAGCCCCCATGTGGCGGAGGCAGCCGTCAAGGTGCCGCAGCCCGCTAAGCTGCTCACCGCGGCAGAGGGCCACGAACGCGACGCCACGTCGGACGAACTGCTCGCCATTGCCCGCACCGCACCATTGGGACGCGGAGGTCGCGCCTCACGCCGCAACATCGAAGCGGCCATCCGGGCCGCGAGGTACCGCATCGGCAAGGACCGCCTCACCCAGATCAAGGACCAGGTGCAGGCCGAACTCGAGCAAGCCGCCCGCCAACGGCAGACCGAGCCCGACGAAGCCCCCATCGGCGCGCACTGAGGCCCACACCCCCTCCCGCTCGATCCGGTGCTGCTCGTCCCCGCACAGACCAGAGCCGGGACGAGCGGCCCACCGTCGGCGCGATCTCCTCCCCAACCCCGCACGGAGTAGCACTTAATGCACGACCCGCTCCACGAACTGGCCACCAGCCAGCGGCCGATGATCACAACCGCCACCAGCGCAGCAAGGTATGGCGTTGGACCGTCCAAGGGCCGGTCCAACGCGGACACCTCCGCCCCAGGGGTGGCGGAGGACCCCGGGCACCAGGGGGTGCCCGAGCCGGACACGCCCGCCGACGCAGCCGAGCAGTCACCCGCCGCCCCCGCTGACGAAGTCACCCTGCATCGCATCGCTCGCCGCCGCACCCGCGAAGACGTCCAGCGCAAACAACGCGTCGACGTCCGCTACAGCGTCGAGGAGAAGTTCCGGATCCTCGCACGCGCCGGAGAGATGGGTATCGCCGGCGCTCATCTCGTCGGCGCCGTGATCATGGCCTACCTCGACGGTGACCTCACTGTGGGCCTGGCCGGGCAGCGCACCCAGCTCGATGACTGCCTCGACAAGCTCGACGCCCTGCGTGCCGAGGTCGCGCGCATCGGCAACAACGTCAACCAGATCGCGCACCGCCTCAACGCCGGAGGCAATCCACACCCTGTGGACACCGCTGTCCTCGCCCAGACCGAGCGCACGCTGGGTGCTGTCAGCGCGGCGATCGGCGACATCGCGCAGACCATGAACCACGCTGTCTCCGTGAAGGCGGCCCGGTGATCGCCAAGATCGGTGGCGGCAAGACCACCGCCGGCCTGATCCGGTACCTGTTCGACACGAAGAAGGCCAAGGACCATACCGACCCGCACCTGGTCGCCTCCTGGGACGGCTTCGCTCCCGACCCCGGCCGGGCCGACGACTTCGAGGCCACAAAGAAGCGCCTCGTGGCCGATCTCGACCTGCGGGTCAAGCAAGCCCGCCGACTGGGCCGGGCGCCCGAGCGGCACGTGTGGCACTGCTCGGTACGTGCCGCCCCCGGCGACAGGCACCTCACGGACGCCGAGTGGGCGGACATCGCGCGCCGCGTTGTGGCGGCCACCGGCATCGCGCCACAAGGCGACCCCGACAAGTGCCGGTGGGTCGCTGTCCGCCACGCCGACGACCACATCCACATCGCCGCGACCAAGGTCCGCGGTGACCTGCGCGCCGCCCGCCACTGGAACGACTACCTGAAGGCCGACAAGGAACTCGCCGCCATCGAGAAGGAATACGGGCTCCAGCGGGTCGTGCGCGGCGATCGCACCGCCGCCAAGCGCCCCACCCGCGCCGAGACGGAAAAGGCCCGCCGCGCCGGCAAGACCCAGACCTCCCGCGAGCGCCTGCGCACCACCGTCCGTCAACTGGTGTCCATCGCCACCAGCCCGGAGGAGTTCGTCCGCCTGCTCGACGGTGTCGAGGGCGTCCTCGTCGACGTCCAGCGCTTCCCCTCCGGCGACGTACGCGGCTACAAAGTCGCCGTGGAAGGCGACACCAACGCCGTCGGCGAGCCGATCTGGTTCTCCGGCGCCAAACTCGCCCCCGACCTCTCCTTCCCCAAGATCCGCGCACGCCTCACCGCCATCGACGTCCCACCCGCCAGGGAGCTGGGCAGTCGGCGCAGACCCGACCCCTGGCACCAGGCCACCGCCGCAGCCGAGCGCATCCCCCACCACCTCGACCACGGCGACGACGAAGCCGCCCAGGCCCACATCGCGGCCCTCGGCGAAGCCATCGACATCCTGCCGCTGCTCGCCCCCAGCCACCTGCGGCCACAACTGCAGCAGGCCGCAATCGCCTTCGAGCGCGCCACCCGCTCCCGCATCCGCGCCCAGCAGGACCAGGCCCGCGCCCTGCGGGGTGCCGTCCGCGCTCTGCGTACCGCGCCGGTCACAGGCGATGGCTCCGGGCTGGCGATGTTCCTTGACATCGCCGTCCTCGTCGTCATCGTCGCGGCCCGCTGGCACCAGGCCCGCGGGCACGACCAGCAAGTCGCCGCCGCCCATCAGACCCTGGCCCACCTGCAGGCCGCCTGCCAGCAAGCCGCCGCCGAGCCGCTGGCCGCCCTGGCCCAGCGCACACCACCGGCCCGCACCATGGAACGACACGCCCAGCGGATCCTCATGATCGTGCCGACTCACGCCCGGCAGGTCTTCGACGACCCCGCCTGGCCGGCACTGGCCGCCGTCCTGACCGAAGCCGAGAACGCCGGTCACGACCCCGAGCAGCTCCTCCAGCACGCCGCCCGCCAGCGCACCCTGGACGACGCCCGCTCCACCGCCAGGACTCTCACCTGGCGCGTCCAACGCCTCGCCGCTCGGCAGGCCCCCAGCGCCCGAGCTCGAGCCGCCCAAGCCCGCACGAGTGTGGCCACACGACCGGCACAGCCTGGCCAAACCCCACCGTCGAGCCCGTCACAACCTGGTGAGACGACACCTGCTCGGCACCGGTGATTCCGGCCGGGGTGCGCAGACTCTGAACGGGCGTCAACGGTTATCGCTGCGGCCCTCCCCGGCGAAGGACGGCGTCACTGCACCGTGCTGACCAGAGGCTCCAGCAACTCCAGCGCTTCCTCCCAGCGGAAGCGATCCGCAGCGCCACCGGCTCTCGGCCGGTGCGGTTCACACGAGCCGGTCAGGACGCCCATCCCCCGCAACCGCTCCAGGCTCTGCTCGTAGGCCGGGTGGGCGGCCTGGGCGGAGTTCAGGTAGGGGAGGGCCACAGTCGGGATGCCCATGCCATACGCCTCGCACAGGATGCCCAGCGCCAGGGTGTCGGATATCCCGGCGGCCCACTTGTTGATCGTGTTGAAGGTGGCCGGGGCGACCGCGATGGCGTCCGCCGGCGGCAGCGGGCGAGGGTCGCCCGGCGAGCGCCAGGCGGAGCGGATCGGGTAGCCGGTCTGTGCCTCGACCGCCGTCGCGTCGATGAAGCCGAGGCCCTGCGGTGTGGCGACGACACCGACGTCCCAGTTCGCCTCCTGGGCAGCGGTGATCAGCTTGCCGACGTCACGGGCGACACCGGCCGCGCACACGACGACGTACAGGAAGGGCTTCTTGTCCGGGGCGGTCGGTTCGGTCACGCGGGGACTCCCAGTTGGCGACTGAAGTGGTGCAGTTCCGGCAGGGTACGACGGCGGTCACGGGCGGCCATGTCGGCGACCAGGTTGCGGACATCTGGGCGGCGGATGTCCTGTGCGGCGCAGGTCTCGGCGATGCGCAGGGCCTGGTAGCCGTCGGCGAGGCGGCCCTGCTGGCTGTAGGCACGAGCCGCCTCCACCCATAGGGCGGCGCGGCGCTCGGGGACCGGGATGTGCCGACGCATGAGAGGGCGGGCCGCCTGGAGGGCGAGGCCGGCGTCACCGAAGGCCACCAGGGCGCTCAGCTCGTGCAGGGCGACATTGGTCGGGCTGAAGGTGGCCCAAGCGTCGGGCCGGTCCAGGGTGACGTACCGGGAGACTTCCTTGGCCTCGGTGAGGAATTCCTTCGTGGCCGCGCGATCACCGCGGCTGCTGGCCGCGGTCACACCGCGCAGGAGCAGCAGTCCTACAGCAGCAAGGTACTTCGGAGAGCGCCGATCGTAGGAACCTGTGAGCTGGTCGGCGGTGTGCCTGACCAGAGTGACGGCTTCAGTGGCGTGCTTCTCGCGCACCAGGACGTGGGCCTGAACACGGACGCTGGAGGCGAGGATCACCGGGTTCCCCGAGCGTTCGGCTTCGGCCATCGCCCGTCCGACGGCGAGCCACGCGTTGCCCTGATCGTGCTGCTTGAGGAGCAGGCTGGTCGCGGTCTGGTACGCCGTGGCCAGGAGCCCGGACACCGTGTCCCTGTCCGTCGCCTCGCTGGCGGCCAGTCGCAGGTCACCGATCAGATCGGGGAGGGTGCGCTCCAGCTCCGCGTAGTCGCAGGTGTGGAAGAGCCTGAGCGCCGACCCGACTCGTTCGTACAGGACGGCCGTGTCCTGTGGGCCACCGGTGCCCGCGTGGCCGGGGCCGGGCAGGAGTGCCTGGATGAGGGCGGTGTGCGAGCCGGAAGAGCCGGCCGGGGTCGCGAGCGCTGCGATGCTCGCGGCGAGGAAGGTGCGGCGGTGCATGTCATCAGCTTCTGGGTCGGCGACAGAGGCGTCCTGAGCGGCAGCGAGGCCCAACTCGTTGGGCGGGATGTCCAGTTCCTGAGCGACGGCGCGTAGTACGCGGATGTCTTCCGTGCCGCGACCGCTCTCCAGACGGCTCACCTTGGACTGGTGATACCCGAGCGCTGCGGCCACGTCGTGCTGTGAACGCCGCTGTAACACCCGTGCCCGACGGATCCGTTCTCCGATCCGTCTCGCTTCCCCATATGCATCGGCCATCTGCCACGGCTCCCTCCGCCGTCGCCGATCCTGCCTGCTCAATCGAGCATAGGGCAGCCGTAGTTGGCGGTGATGCAGCTCCTGCATAAGTCATGCAGCGCCCGCGCACGAGCTAACCACTCCCGGCGACGGGCTGGTTGCTTGGTGTGGCCCCACCTACACCGGGAGGCCGCTCATGGAAGCGCACCAGCTCGCTCTTTCCCTGCCCGCGACGCCCGCCGCAGCGAGCGAGGCCCGGCACCAGGCCGTGGACGCGATAGCGGGCTGGGACACGGAGCTGGCCACCGAGGTGGTGCGCACGGCTGAACTGCTGGTCAGCGAGCTCGTCACGAACGCGGTCCAATACGCCGGCACCGGATCGGTCTCGCTCACGGTCTGTCTAGACGGGGCCGTCCTGCGGATCGAGGTCTGCGACGCGAGCCCGGTGCTGCCCCAGCCGGCTCTGCCAGCTGCGGACAGCGAGGGCGGCCGGGGCCTGTTCCTCGTCGCCGCTCTCGCCGACCGGTACCACGCCGAGCCGAGGAAGGACGGCAAGCGCTGCTGGGCCGAGATCGACCTGACCAGCAAACCCAGCCAGGAAGTCGCCTGTTTCCTTCCCCTCCAGAGGAGTTGATGATGACGACCACCCACGCCCCCGGCGTGGCCGCCGAGGTGATCGCCGTACGCCCCGGGCCGTCACTCGCCGGCACCGTGAGCGTTGACGGCTCCAAGAACGCCGCTCTGCCACTCCTGGCCGCCATGGCTGCCCTCAGCCGCCCGGTCCGGCTGAGCAACGTCCCGGACAGTACGGACGTCCAGATCATGCTCACTCTGCTGCAACAGGCGGGCTGGCATGTCACGCAGCCCGTCGGCGAACCGACCATCTATGTGATCCTGCCGACGGAGTCATCTCGGGGACTGCCCGATCTGGCGCAGGCAGCCCACATCCGAGCCTCGTACTACCTCGTCCCCGCCCTGCTCGCGCGTTACGGCCAGGCGCGGCTGCCCTGGCCAGGTGGCTGCCGGATCGGTGCGCGCGGGATGGATCTGCACTTCAAGGTGTACGAGGCGTTCGGCGACCGGAGCCGGCAGGACAGTTCCGGATATGGCATCGAGGCCCTTACCCCTAATACGGGCACCGTCTCCATCGCGTTGCCCTTCCGCTCCCGCGGTGCGACCGTGGCCGCGACACTACGCGCCCTCACAACCGGCCGACCTTTACGGCTGGGTCAGCCAAACCTCTCGCCCGAAGTCCTGAGCGTGCTCGACGCCCTGAGTTCGGTGGGCTGGGAGACGCGCGCCGACGAGCATGTACTCACTCTCTCACCGCCCGCCTCGCCGCCGACTGCCCCCGCTGCCTGGACAGTGCCCGGAGACAAGATCGAGGCAGCCACGCTGGCCTGCGCGATCGCAGCGACGCGCGGTACCGCCCGTATCGACGGCGTGCAGGGCAGGCACGTAGGCCCGTTCGTGGCTGCCCTTCATCAGCTCGGCATCCCTGCAGACGCGCAGCCTGACGGCCTTACCGTCCGCGCACAAGAGGCAGCCCCCACTGGTCGTCCCCTGCGGGCCATCGCCTCACTGAGCCCGGCCGGCCTGGACGCCGACTTCGAACCACCGCTCATGGCACTCGCCCTCGGACTGCCCGGCACGCATCTGTTCGCCGACGCCATCAATCCCGGCCGCCACGGCAACCTGCTGCCGCAGCTGGCCCGCCTGGGCGCCGAGATCGAGGAGATCTCCCCCACCGAATGCCGCCTGACCGGGCCCCAGCAGCTGACGGGCGCGGGCGTCGAAGCCACCGACATCCGCACCGGTTCCGCCCTTATGATCACCGGCCTCACCGCCCAAGGCGTCACCACCATCGGCGGCCTCGACCAGCTGCGCCGCGGCCACGCCGACCTGCCCGGCAAGCTGCGCACCCTGG
The DNA here is from genome assembly GCF_042268205.1 of Streptomyces sp. NPDC056160. NCBI lineage: Bacteria > Bacillati > Actinomycetota > Actinomycetes > Kitasatosporales > Streptomycetaceae > Streptomyces > Streptomyces sp. NPDC056160. The sequence continues at coordinate 54,286 of NZ_JBHJUW010000041.1, read as the reverse complement.
GTGCCGACATCTGCGAGGTCACCCCATGACCACCGACGGCCGCAAACTCCGCCAGATCATTGCCACGACCGACGTCCACTCCGCCTTCGACAACGCCGCGCCGTTCCTGACCCACCTTCACGCGCTGCGCCCGACCTCGCTCATCGTGGACTGCGGCGACTTCTTCGAAGGCAGCGGGTACTACCGCCTCGCTCGCGGCACCATCGAGCGGGAGATCCTGCTCGAGTTGTACGACGTGCTGGCCCCTGGCAACCACGGCTGGCCCCACCACTTCGAACCCGACCTTCACCGGCGCACTGTTTGCGCCAACGCCGTCGACGCCAACACCGGCGACGCACTCTTCCACCGCCTGTACATCGCCAACATCGATGGACGACGCGTCGGCGTAACCGCTGTGATCGGCCGGCAAGCCTTCCACTCGATCCCAGCCGCCCAGCGAGCCGGCCACTGCGTCACTGATCCCGTCCAGGCCCTCCGCGAGCTGATGCTCGCCCACCACCACGAGGTGGACAGCTGGGTCCTGCTCAGCCACTCCGGCTTCGATGAGGACCGGAAACTCGCGGCGGCCTGTCCCTTGCTCGACGTGGTCTTCGCCGGGCACTGCCACAGCGATCAGTACGGGCCGGTCCGAGTCGACGGCACCCTGGTCGTCAAGGGCCGGGAACTCGCCGACGGATACGCGATCGCCACGCCCGTGGGCACGGGATGGGGCGCGGGCACCACATCCTTCCCCGATCGGGCCCCGAGCGTCGTTCCCACGCAGCTTGCGGATCTGCGCTCACGCATCGAAGACGTCAAGCAACAGCTGGCCGACGTCCTCGGCCCGATCAGACCGGCCTACCGTCACCAGTCCCTCGACCGGCGCAGCCTGCTCCTGGACCTCACCGCCCGCCTGCGTACGGCACTCGGCGCAGACGCGGTCATCCTCAACGAGACGGCACTACGCGCCGTACCACTCGGCGACACCCTCACCCAAGGCGACCTGCTCTCCATCGAACCGTTCGCCAACCAGCTCGTGCACGCCCACGTACCTGAGCCGGCACGCGGCGACCTCCCCGGCTGGCTGTCACAGCTGTCCACCCAGACCGGCCCGCTCGTCACCGCCCCCGATCCCTTGCCGGACACCATCACCACCGTCCTGACCACCGACTACCTCGCCGAGACCTACCTCGGCGAGCGCACGCACGAGGCCGGCCTTCGTCTGGACCAGGCCGTCCAGCACATCCTCACCGCTCCCGACACCGCGGAAGGAGGCAGGTAATGATCCTCACCGGCCCGGAGATCACCGCTGCCGCTCACGACGGCCGCCTCCGCATCACCCCGTTCGCCGCCGACCAGGTCAACCCCAACAGCTACAACGTGCGTCTGGGCCCCACCCTGATCAAGTACACGAGCACGATCCTGGACGCCCACCGGCCCAACCCCACCCGCGAAACCACCATCGGCCCGGACGGGCACGTCCTCCAGCCAGGCGAGCTCTACCTCGGCCACACCCTCGAAGAGGTCGGCTCCGACACCTTCGTGCCGCTGCTGTTCGGCCGCTCCTCCGTCGGCCGCCTCGGCCTGTTCGTCGAGATCACCGCACCCATCGGCGACATCGGGTTCCACGGCCAGTGGACGCTCATGCTCACCCCGATCCGACCGCTGCGCGTGTACGCCGGCATGAAGATCGGGCAGATCATGTTCTTCGTCTCCACCGGCGCCGTGGACCTCTACCGCGGCAAGTACCAGGCCGCCGCAGGTCCGCAACCCTCCGCCTACTGGCGAGACCTCGCCCGACTCCGGGTGGTGGCATCGTGATCCTCACCGGCCCCGCCATCGCCGCCGCCGTCCAGGCCGGCGAGATCACCATCGACCCGTACGAGCCCAGCCGCCTCTCCCCCAACGCCTACGACTGGCGGCTCGGTGGCACGATCCGCGTCTGCCACGGCAACCTCGACGCCGCAACCCCCACCGCCTTCACCGAGCAGCCCATCCCCGACACCGGCCTCGTGCTGCGCCCTGACATGCTCTACCTCGGCATCACGCTGGAGCGGACTGGTTCGGAGACGTACGCGCAGCTGCTGAACGGCGACCGCAGCACCGGCTCCCTGGGCATCTGGGTTCACGTGTCGGCTCCGCTCGGACACCAGGGCCATGCGATCCGCTGGACGCTGGAGATCCGCGCCGCCCGACCGGTGCGCGTGTATCCGGGCATGACCTTCGGCAAGCTCGTCTTCCTCACCACCTTCGGCGCCCCGGCCAGTTACCAGCAGCAGCCTGCCAAGTACGCGTCCACGGAAGGCATCGACATCTCGCGCCTCTACGAGGAGATCGACGGAGGAGCGCGGTGAACGCTCGCTCGGCCACCGGCCCGATGGCCGCCACCTTCCTGGACCTCCCCGTCGGAAGCCCCGGCGGCAGCGTCGAACTCTTCCTCGACCTCTACACCGGACAGCAACCCCTCATCCCGGCCCGCGCCTTCATGCTCGCACCGCCTGGTCACTCTCCCCGTCCACCCGCCGGACTCAACGTGCTCCCCGTAGCAGGTAAATGCCTGGAAGGAACGGCCTTCAGCCGCTACGTCGCCACCCTGCGCAGAGCGCTTACAGCCACGCTCGATCCCACACAGATCGGCGTCCTCCACTTGCAGCACCTCGCATTCGGCGCCACTCCTGCCCTCATCCGCGCTCTGCCCACGCATCCCCGGATCGCCCTCGTCCACGGCACGGACCTGCTCTTCGCCGAGACCACCCGAGACCAGCTCCAGGTGCTGCGCGAAACAGCCAGGGCCGCCGACGCCATCGTGGTCCCGACCAACGCGATGGCCGACCGCCTCCTCAAGCTCGCCCCGCAGATCGAACGCCGCAAGATCACCCACATCCCCTGGGGCATCCCCGACCACCTGCTCACCGAACCGCCCGCCCGGCCTGCGCGCGCCACCACCAGCCACCTACGGCTCCTGTACGCAGGACGCCTGACCGCCGAAAAGGGCGCCGAAGTTCTGGTCAAGAGTCTGGCTCCGGTGCCCGGTGTCGAGCTGAGCGTCGCGGCGCCCAGAGCCCAATTCCACGCACTGGCCCCACTGCTGCAACGAGCCGGCGTACGAGCCCGCTACCTCGGCTGGCTCCGCCGCCCACAGCTGTGGAAAGCCTTCGCCGAACACGACGTACTGGTCGTGCCGTCCACCACCTTGGAAGCCATGGGACTGGTCGCGCTGGAAGCCCAGGCATGCGGACTACCCGTCCTCTACCAGCCCGTACCCGGCCTCAACGAAGCCCTCGCCGCATCCGGCATGGCCACCGACTTCACTCACTCTGCGGCGCTGACGCGTGACCTCAACCGACTGCGCACCTACCCGGGCCTGCAGGCCGCCCTGCGGCAGGCGGGGTATACGAATGCGGCACGCTACCCCCTCTCGGCGACCGCACGGTCATTGACCGACCTTGGTCGCCAGCTCTCTTGAACTGCTTCCGATGGCCTGACACGTCACTACCCGAACCGCTCCACCAACGTCACTACGCTGATCGACGGGATGTCCCGGCGAAAAGGGAGACCATGACGTACGACCGCGACCGCATCAAAGCCCTGCTCGACGAGGGAGTCCGCGACAAGGTGTATCCCGGCGCCGTGTGGGCCGTCGGCGACGCCACCGGCACCCTCGCCCAGGGCACCACCGGCGTCCTCGACCCCGACGAGCCGGACGTGCCGATGCGCACCGACACCGTCTTCGACGCCGCCAGCCTCACCAAGATCCTCGCCGTCTGGTCCTCCATCGGCGCCCTGTGGGACGACGGCACCCTCGACCTCGACCAGCCGCTCGGCAGCTTCTGGCAGGAGGTCACCGGCCGCCCGCTCGGAGCCGTCACCGCCCGGCAGCTGCTGACGCACACCGCCGGCGTCCCACTGCGAGCCCAGCTGAAGAACCTCTACGGCACCAACCCGGACCACATCCGCCGCGGGGTACTGCACGAGCCACTCCACCGGTCACCCGGCGAAGCCGTCGAGTACACCGACCGCGCCGCCCTCATCCTTGGCTACCTCGCCGAACACCTCTCCGGCCACCTCTTGGACCAACTGGCCACCGCCCGCACCTGGCACTCACTGGGCATGACCTCCACCTGCTTCGGCCCCCTGCCCGCCGAAATCGCCGCCCGCTGCGCACCGACCGAACTCGACCAGGACACCGACACCCACCTGAAGGGAACGGCCCACGACTTCTCCGCACGCCTTCTGGGCGGTGTCTGCGGTATCGCCGGCGTCTTCACCGTCCTGGACGACCTCGCCGCATTCCTCCGCTACATGCTTGACGGCTCCACGTCCCGCACCAGCGCAGGCTTCACGACCGCGTGGACCGCATGCTCACTCACCATTCAGACCGGCGGACTCCAGCCGGCCCGTGGACTGTTCTGGCACCCCGCCCCTGGCACGTCCGTGGAAGAGGACGTGTGGGTCCACTACGGCTTCACCGGCACAGGGATGTGGATCTCGCCTGCTCGGGGCCGGTGGGCGGTACTCCTGACCAACAAGCTCTACTACACCCGCGACCGCGCGCCACTGACCGATGTCCGCAACGCATTCCGCGCACTCGCCTTCATGTAGGGAACTGGACGAGGGGCCGGGTTCTAGCCCAGACACCGATCCGAGAAGCCCCTCCAGCTGCGGGAGCCGCCGGCACGGTCGTACCCGCTGACGGACGCCTCGCAAGCAACTACTATTCCGGCATTCGGGCTACGCCTGGGGGCAGAGTGAGTCTGTGGGATGCTCGCGTCGCTGAAGCGCGATTCAATCGTCGCCGAGAAGCTCGCGAGAGGGGGTGAATCATGAGCTTCCCCGTAGACCTCACAGCGGCGCTCAGCGGCGCCTCGGTCGCGCAGTTGCACAGCTGGCGACGTACCCACTTGCTGGAACCGGAAGTGCAGGACAACCCGGTCCGCTACTCATTCCGAGATGTGGTGGCACTGCGCACGTTCGTATACCTGCGTAGCAAGCTGCCCCTGCAGCGCATCAGGAAGGCGATGGATCAGCTGCGCAAGTGGGACCTGACCGAGCACCCGGCGGCCTACAAGCTTGTCACTGAAGGGGATTCAGTCTTCCTCATACAGGAGGAACGGGCCATCGACCTTGTCCGCCGGCCCGGTCAAGAGGTGATCTACAGCTTGGCCAACGTCTTCGCGCCCTTCGAAAACATGCAAGGACGCTCGGTCGCAGACTTTCGCCGTCCTCGGCCACACCTGGAGGTCAAGGAGAACCGGCTCGGAGGATGGCCGACCATCCAAGGGACACGCGTACCGTACGACGCTGTCGCCAAATTGGTCGCCGGAGGCGTCGCGCCTGCCGAAGTACATCGTTTCTACCCGACCGTCGAAGTGTCCGGAGCGGCAGACGCAGCAGACTTCCACCAGGAGGTCGTGCAGATCGGCGGTCGCGCCGCATGAGGTTCTTCCTTGACGAGAACGAGACGCCGGCCATCCTGCCCCCTCTGAGTACAGTCTTCTTCCATCACGAGTTCCGCACCGCCCACGACGAGGGGCTGTCCGGGGTGATGGACACAGAACTCATACACGCAGTCAGTGATCGCGGCTTCGACGCGATCATGACGCAGGACCGCAACCAGCTGTCGAACCGGGACGAGCGCGACGCACTCATAGAGACCGGCCTCCACTGGATCGGCCATCGTCAACCGGACGCGGACGGCCTGCTGTACATCGTGAACTCCACGGCCGCCTACCTCGCGGCCATGCCGCATATCCTGGACGAGATAAGCAACGTCACGGGCGCCCACGCCTTCCACGTGCGCAACCTGCCCCTGCTGAAGGGCCAGCGCGTCACAGTCAGCCGCCTCAAGACCTGATCCTTCAGACGCCCTGTCGTCGGGGCAAGTCCGCCCGCGCGTCAGGCCGCCTGACGGCAGGGCGTTCGGTTCACCACGTCATAGGGGTGGAGGGCAACGCCGAAGGTGGCCTTCGCAAGCCGGGCCTGGCGCGGACCCACGCGCTCGTACTCGCCAAAGAGCCCGGACCGGGGGACGGCCCGTGAGGTGATGCGGCACCTACCGTGCCGCGCGCCCGTCGCCGCAGCCGCTTCCGGTTGCGGCCGACGTACGGTTGAAGTACCGAGGGCATTACGCACTCCGGCTGCCCCGCCGGGTCGTCCTCGGCGAGAGACGAACCCCGGGCCGCCCCAGTGGTCGGCGCGGAGACGGGTCGGCATCATGTCCGCCGCGGTCGGAGCAACTCCGCGCAAGCTCATCATGGCAGGGGCCGCGCTGAGCACCCGTGCAGGTCCGCAACCCCGCCGAGGGGAGGCGTGATGACCTTTTCCCGGCTGGACATCCATCGGCGGAACCGAGGAGAGCGGACGCTCGTCACGCTTGCCGGTGACATCGGGCCGACCACGACGCCGCTGCTGCGGGCCGCAGTGGAGCAGTGTCTGCTGGACGGCGTCACCGTGATCGATATCGACCTGACCACGGTCCGGTCCTGCGACGCCAGGGGCTTGGACGTCCTCCTGTCGGCATCACGGCGCGCCGGCCGGGTCCACGCTCGCCTGCGGCTGCACCATCCGTGCGCGCAGATCACCCGGCTCCTCGATGCGACCGGATCGACTTCGCTGCTCCTTACGGCCCCCGTGAGTCCCGTGCCGCCCGCCGCGCCCGGTGACCTCACGAGTACCGTGCCGCGGGCGCTCGATGACCCCGCTCGTCGGCCGGATCAGCCGGTCCTCAAGGACGGGATCCGGCTTCGCCGGCTGACCCGCTGGCAGGCCGAAGGTATGCGCGAGGACATCGCGGACCTGGCTGCGGAGTCCGTCGCGGGCACCGCTGGCGAGGCGTACCACGACCGCGGAGACTTCCTGCACCGCTTGGCGGTCACTGCCCACCGCCCCGGCTTCGCCCTGCTGGTCGCCGAGACGACGGTGCTAGTCGGTTGCGCCTTCGGTTTTCCGGTGGGCTCTGACGGCTCCGGTCGCGGGGGGTTCGACGGAACGCTCCAGGAGATCATCCAGCGGCTCACCTCCCGCGCACGGTTCGTCGTCCTCACCCAGGTCGTGGCCCATCCGCACGCTCAGCACCGCGATATCGCCCGCCGCCTGCAACACCGTCTGCTCACAGACCTGCACTCCTCCCTCGGGGTCACCCTGCTGCATCCTGCCGACCAGGCAGGACAAGCCGCCTTCTGGTCCTGGGGCTGGCAGAGCATGGGTGAGGTCGTCGGGCTGCCTGGCCCTGTCGCCCCTTGCGTGTTGACCCTGCCTGTCGAAGGGGTGCCCTTGGCACGCCGATGATGTGGCAGAGGAGCGATGAGCCGACGGTCGTACCGGCCGGGGCGGTCACGGCACCCGTCGTCCGCCGTACGGACGTGTCTCCACGCGGTGGCTGTCTGCCTCTCCGCGCGATGGCTGCGCACCACGCCGCCCGCCACGGCCGGGAGTAGCCTGACAGATACCGAGAGCTTTTCGGGCGCACGACCACGGCGGCGCCGTTCCCGGCGAGTGACAGACACGGGCAGCCTGAAGCCGCCTGGAACGGGATCGCACGATGAACGCCATCACAAAGCCCGCCGAAGGTACGGCGCCAGGTGACGGACACTCCTACCGGATGCCCTTGCCCCGGCTGCGCCTCACGCCGGACGTCAGTCATGGCCCGCTGGACGGGGCATGGTGGCCGCGCTGCGACGCACTGGAACTGGAGCTGCCCGCGCTGGTCGGCTCCTTGGATCCGAGCATCGGCACCGTCACCCGCGTCACCGTGGGGACCGCCACCTGGCCCGATGCCCCGCAGGAGGTGATGGCGCCCGGCCATGTGATCGAGGTGGTCCTGACCGATCTTGCCGCCGAGGTGCATGCCATCACCGTGGACTGCGGCACCGTGGGACGCTGGGAACTGCTGGTGATCCCCCCGGACGAGCCGGCCGGAGCCGCCACCCGGCTGCTGACCGCTGCCGCCGACGCCGGGAACCCACTGTCGGCTCCGCGCCTGCTGGCACTCGTCGAGAGCGGCCTCGACGGACAAGACACATGGGAGTCGGAAGGAGGGTCCGGACTCAGGTGAGAGGCCCGATCCGGACGGACCCGGGTGACGGGGCCAGTCCCGGGGCATCTACGACCCGTCGATGGAGCGATGACACTGGCAGACCCTGCACCGTCCCAGCCCGCCGCTCCGATCGGCTCGGATCATGGCGGGTGAGGGGATGACGGCCGGACAGCGCGCGGACCGCTCCGAGAGCTTCGGGGAAGCTCTGCTGGGAGAGGTCCTCGATCGCGCGCATGAACTGCCGCCCCATCTCATCGGGCCATTGGTCGCTGACGTGGTGGAGCGGCTCGGGGGTCGCCGGCCGCAGGTGCTGCTGCAGGACTACGGCCAACTGCTGCTCGTCCCCCTGCCCGGCGGCGGCCTCACGGACGGGGAACCGCAGGTGATCGACGACTCCGAGGCGGGCCGCTGCTTTCTCGACGCTCACCCCGTCGAGCTGCCCGAGGACGACGGCGTGCGAATCCTGCTGCCGCTGCTGGACGGCGGCGATCAGGTCGGAGTCATGGCAGTGACGTTGGACGGCGTCGATGACCAGGACCGCCGCATGCTGCGCAGGCTCGCCGGCCTGGTGGCCGACCTACTGGTGACCAAGCACGGCTACTCCGACCTCTTCTTCGGTGTCCGACGCCGCGAACCGATGAGCGTCGCCGCCGAGATCCAGTGGGCCCTGCTGCCACCGCTGGCGATGATCATGCCTCGGGTCGCCGTGGCCGGGATCCTGGAACCCGCCTATGACGTGGCGGGTGACAGCTTCGACTACGCCCTCAACGAAGATGTCCTCCATGTGGCCATGATCGACGCGATGGGGCACGGACTGGACGCGGCCACGATGGCGACCGTGGCCATCGGCGCCTACCGCCACGCCCGCCGCGCCGGCACCGGGCTGCCGGAGATCTACGCCTTCATGGACCGCGCTGTGGCGGACCAGTTCGGCCCCGAGCACTTCGTCACCGCGCAAATGCTGCAGCTGGACACCACGACGGGGCATCTTCAGTGGGTCAACGCCGGGCACCCGTCACCGATGCTCGTCCGTGATCACCGCGTCACACTCCGGCTGACCGGTCCGACAACCCTCCCTGTCGGCTTCGGGGGTCCGCAGCCGCAGACGAGCGAGATGAAGCTGGAGCCGGGGGACCGCCTCCTCTGCTTCACGGACGGACTGATCGAGGAGCACAAGACCGGGGAGGACGAGTTCGGGGAGGACCTGATGATCGACTGGGTGAACCAGTTGGAGAGAACCGGCCGCGGAATCCGGGCGGTGGCACGGTCCCTGTCCCACACGCTCAAGCGGGCGCGGGGCGGACACACCACGGATGACGCGACGCTGCTCCTGGTGGAGTGGCGCGGCTGACCTCACTCCGGCGGCACCTGCGCGCTTCCTGTGTCGATGAGTATCTGATTCGCCTGGGTGACGTTGTCGGCCCGGACGGCCTGAGCCATCGCGGCACGGGCGGCCTCGGGCGCTGTGTCCGGCGGAACCACCAGCAGCGAGAAGATGTCCTGGTCACCTCGGGTGATCAGCACGGTGTCGTCGCCCAGCGGAAAGGAGTCGATGTGCACCACCCGGTCGTCGACGACGATCCGCGTCGGAAGCCCTTTCCAGGCCGTGGTGTCCAGCCCGACGCGCGTGACGGGGCCGAGATGACCGGTGAGGGCGCTCAGCAGCGCGGGCAGCTCGGCGGCGATGTCGCGCGACCGCGGCCACCACGCACCGTCGAGGACGCCTTCGCGCGACTCCGTGGTCTCCAGCCTGAGCAGCGCACATCCCGGCTGCACGGCCTCGTGAACACCGCTGGGCAGATGCCGGGAAACAGGCCGTGCATCGGAGCCGGTCATAAGGATCACCCGTCTTCGGGAATCGGCGCGATCACGGGACTCGCCTCGCCTTTTACACGCTACTCCTCGTGCCACGGGGCCGATTTTCAAGATTCGCCCTGTCCCGGGCAGCCAGCTGGCCAGAACGGATTCGGCACACATGAGACCGGGAAACCCCGTGAACACGTGAGAACTACAGGGGGGTGTTTCCCCAGTTCAGACGCATTTGGCTGCTGTTTCCGCAGGTCACAGCCCTTTCCAGGGAAAACTCCTAAAGCGGGTGTCGCAGGTTCGAATCCTGCCGGGGGCACACCAGGCGAAAAGCCCCGGACCGATCATGGTCCGGGGCCTTTGGCATCTGCTACCGGCATCGGCGCCGGCGGACGACGCGGAGGCCTGCGGGCTGGGCGGCGCGGGTGGAAGGGCGTGGAGGCCGCGCGGCTCGATCGGGTGGCCCCTGCGGACAGCGGGAGGGCGCGGCGGCGGGTCTTGGGCTTGTCGTCGTACAGGATGCCGCGGCGATGCCGGACCTGGTGGCCGGGGCAGAGGCCGCGGCTGGCGAGGCCGGCTGCGACGAGTGGGGGCCGGTGATCTCTCCCCGGCGCGCCGCTCGGGCTCAATTCGTGCCGATCGCTTGCGCGTAGTCGAAGAAGCCGGTCGGGTCGTACTTCCGCTTCACGTGGACCAGGCGGGGATAGTTCGAGCCGTAGTACGCCTCCCGCCAGTTCTCCAGTGTGGGGTCGGGGAAGTTCTGGTACGCCTGCTCGGGCGACTTTTCGGCGAAGATGTCGTCGTAGAACTGCCTGAGCCAGTGGAGGTTGGCTTCGGCGACGCTGGGGAGGTCGGAGTCTGCCCACGAGGTCTCGGCGGCGAAGACGAAGAGGTCGTCCCGGTGTACGAACGCGGTGGCGTTCGGCGGCACCTGGTTGATCTCACCGCCGAGGGCGAACATCGCGAACCCGGCTCCGTCCTCGTTGCCGCTGCCAGGCCACTCCAGCAGGCGCTCGGCTGCCGCACCGACCTGCCGGTCGGTCAGGACGGAGCGGGCGTCCAGGATCGCCGATTTGGTGGCGAAGCGTTCGATCGGCGTGGTGGCGCTCAGCAGTTCGCTCGCCTCACCGGGGGTGACCTGACGAACGGACGCGCGGTTGGAGGCGCGTTCCTCGGACGTGCCGATCCTGAGCAGCGGGGCGAGGATGGCACGCAGTTCCTGGACGGTGCCGTAGAACTGGCCGATGGCGTTGACGTTGGCGTTCGCACGGATCTGGGTCCTGGTCGTCCCGTTGGTACCGATGCCCAGGCGCAGATGGAACCGCCTGTCGCCAACGGTGGCCTGCGCGATGTGCTGCGCGGCGGCGACCACCGGCAGTACGGAGTCCAGGCTCCAGCGGAGCTGGTAGAAGCCCACGGTGCCCTCGAACTGCTCGTACTGGAACGTGAATGAGGTGTTGACGCCGAAGTTGTTGCCGGCACCGCCGCGGCAGGCCCAGAACAAGTCGGGATGCGTGTCCTTGCCGGCCTCGACCACGCGTCCGTCGGCGAGCACGACTGTCGTGGACACGAGCCGGTCGCAGGTCAGGCCGAACATCTTGTCGCTGAAGCCGATGCCGCCGCCCAGCACCAGGCCTGCGACCCCGACACTGGGGCAACGACCGGTCGGCACGAACATGCCGTGGTCCTCCAGCATCGGATGCAGGTCGCCATTGGTGACGCCGGCCCCCACGGTGACGGTACCGGCGTCGTGCACGACCTTCATCGGCCCGTAGACCCGCGAGTGGGCGCCGCCCGGTGCCGGGGTGGAGACGATGCTCTTCATGCGGGCCATGTTCAGCAGCAGGCCCCTGGTGGTCGAATACCCGGCGTAGTTGTGTCCCAGCCCGGAGCGCGGTACGACGGGCAGCCCTACCGAGCGAGCCCAGCAGATCGCCGCTGACACGTCCCCGGCAGTCGCGCAGGCGACGATGCCGGCCGGCAGGATTCCGGCGTACCTGTGGTTGAACGGTACGGCCAGCGACACGTATTCGGAGCTGTACGGCCGGTAGAGGGTGGCGCCGGGGGACAGCGCATCGGCCAACCGCTTCCAGTCCCGGGCGTCAACCGGTCCTGCTGCCTCGGCCGCCGCAGCCGTACTCCCCGGTGCCTGAAGCCCCAGCGCCGCACCCACGCTGCCCAACGCGCCTGCCCGCAGCACGTTCCGCCTGTCGATCACGGTGACCTACCCTCACGCAGCGGTCGCAGGCTCCTCCTGCGATCCCGTCGAATCCAGCGCCTTGATCGTCGACCGGTGTCACCCCGCCGCACGGGCCCCCCACCGGGGCGACCACACGAAGGGACGAGAGACGCACCGCCAAACAGCTCAGACACACACCCGAGCAGTCATCGCCCGCCCACCGGAACCGAATGTGATCAACGCGCCTTCGCCGCTGCGACGGACGTGCCGTCACTGCCCTCACCATGCGTTACTCGGCGAAGGCGCTGACGGTTCTCCGAACGTCCGGAGGATGGGGAGGCCGCGCGGTTCTCAAACCGAGGGCCGCGCCGACACGACTGCGAGGTCCGCCGTCGTCCGGCCGGTGTGGCCGCGTCGGCGCCCATCGCCCACGAGCCCGGACCGGCCCCTCGTCGCGGGGCTGAGCAGTCGAGGTACAGCGGGTGCCGCTCAGGTGTGGTGGCGTCGCCGCTGTAGGTCTTCGCCGCCCGGTACCACCCGGTGCCACCGCCGCAACGGCTCGTGTCCCGGCGGCGGTGCCGCCTGCGGACGCACTGCGGTCAGAGTTCCCATACCTGATCGGGGTCGTCCAGTGCCGCCCGGACCTGAGAGAGGTCTCCGATGTCCGCGAGCGGCGAGCTCTTGGCGATGTCGACGATTCCCCGTACGACGGTGTTCAGCACTTCGCCGTTGCCCTCGTCGAGTGCCCGGTCCAGCCGGGCGAACATCTCCTCGTAGATGCTGCGCCGTTCCGCGAATGCCTGTGCGAAGTACTCCTTGAGGACGGCTTCGGCGGCCCTGATCCGTGCGGTCTCCGTGGCTTCGTAGGCCTCCAGGCGGGATCGCTTGGTGCTCTCCACCTCGTGGATGTGGATGCACTCACGGGTGGCTTCGACCAGCCGGTTCAGTGCGTCGAAGCCGTCCATCGCCCGGACCGAGCCCTTGGCCGCGCTGACGACCTTCCCCACGCGCACCCTGGGTTGTTCAGGCATCTCGGATCTCCTCGGTCAGGGGCGTGTATCTGATGGTGAGGTTCGCGCTGCGCTCGTCCAGCCCGCCCTCGGCGTCGACGATCGGAGCCACCGCCACGTCGCGGACCGCCATGGCCAGTGCCATGGCGCGTTGGAAGCGGACGGCGTGCCTCGGTGGGTCGAACGGCTCGGACTCCAGGAGCTCCAGCGCTGCGAGCGCCCGGGAGGTGAGGGCCGTGAGGAGCTCACGCAACTCCGCCGCGCGGGCGCCGACGCCCTTCAGGCGGGCGTCCGTCTCGTCGAGTTCGGCGATCGCCACGGCGGTCTTCGCCTCGTACTCCCTTGCCCGGGTGAGCGCCTTCGTTCCCTGGCCCTTGAGAACCAGCCCGCCGACGAGCAGCGCGGGACCGACGGTGACGAAGTTGAGCACCGTGGCTCCCAGCGCCATCCCGCCGCCGCCCGATGCGAGCGACCCGCCGCCCAGGAAGGCGAGGGTCGCGCTCTCGGCCGCGGCACCCGACAAGCCCGAGATCGCCGCTCCGGTGCTCGCGATTCCGAAGCTGCTCGCTGCCGCCGTGATCCCGGCGCCCGCGCCCGCTCCCGCCGCCGCGGATCCCAGAGCCCCGCCGATCCATGCCACCGCGTCGACGTCGAGGCCGCGGAGCCCGGGGATCTCGGTCGTGGTGGCGTCGATGCCCTCCACGAGCAGTCGCTCGCTCTCGCGCACCTGTCGCTCGTGGCGCCGCAGGAAGTCGACCATGCGCAGGACGACATCGGCGAACGCCTGCTTCTGCTGCTCCCGCAGTGCCTTGAGGGCAGTGTTCGTAGCTGCCAGTGCGTCCCCGGACCGGGCCAGGCGCCGCTCGTAGGCCTGGGCCGCGTCCTTGAGCCGGCCCCTCGAACGCTTGAGGTCGTGGGCGCCTTTGCCGCCGAGAGCGACCCCGCTGCCACCGGTCGCCATTCCGACACCGATGAGCACGACCGGTATGAAGAACGGCACTGTCCCCCCTTGGCGCCCCATGGCGCCCCCCATGGTCCCGCACGGCCCCGCACGGTCCCGCAGGGTCATACCTTCACATTGTGCCCTGGCCGACGCCTCCGCGTCCGTCGAAGCTCCGGAGCGGAGGCGGTGCGACGGGCACCCACGGGGGCGCCGGTGGGCGGTCGGCTCACCACCCGGCGGCGCGGGACGCCCGGTGGGCCGTGAGCGCCCAGATCACCCATGCGGCCAGGCCGATGGAGATGATCGCCCACAGGGGTTGGTAGGGGAGCCAGAGGAAGTTGGCGATGAGGCTGACGGAGGCCATGAAGACGCCCAGCACGCGGGCCCACAGCGCGTCCATGAGGAGGCCGAGGCCGGTGGCCACGGCGATCACTCCCACGACCACGAGGACCCAGCCCCAGGCCGTGAGGTTGAAGCGGTAGACGTAGTCGCCCACGCGCGCGTAGATGGCGTCGGACGCGATGGCCGAGATGCCCTTGAGGATGTCCAGCAGGCCGTTCACCAGCAGCACCACCCCGGCGAACACCGTTCCGCCCGCCGCCCAGGAGCTCGTCCTGCCCCGGTCGGCGGCGGGGTCCCGGGGCGGGGGACCCGGAGTCTGCGCATGCTGCGTCATGATGTCGTCCTCCCTGCGGTCGGATGCGTCCACCGTGTGCAGCGGCAGGGCGTCCCACCAGCGGGAGGCCGCCGTACGGGTGAGTCCGGGACAGGGAGAGGGAGAAGGACAGGGAGAGGGGTCACTCCACCTCTATGCCGTGGTCCTCCACCAGTTCCACCAGGCCTCCCGGGTAGCCCTTGCCGCCCAGGACGAAGTCCCAGTCGTCGTTGGCCCGGCGGCGGAAGGAGCCGAGGACCAGGGCGGTCTCGCCGGGGCGGCCGTCGGAGACCTCCAGGCGGCCCAGTTCCGTCAGGGCCGGGTCGAGGAGCCGGACGCAGGCGTCGGTGAAGCCGGAGAGGTCGGCGTCCGGGTCCGCCTCCGGGTCGACCGCGGCGACCAGGACGAGCCGGTCGCAGTGGGCCGGGAGCGCGTCGAAGGAGACCCGCAGGGCCGCCTTGTCCGGGGGCGTGGCCGCGACCGCGCCGACCGAGCCGTCCGGAGTCTGCGGGTTGTTGTAGAAGACGAAGTGGTCGTCGTCGAGCACCCGGTCGCCGCGGCAGACGAGCGCGCACACGTCCAGCGCGACGGCTCCGGACCAGGACATGCCCAGGATGTTGTAGTCGTCGGGCGCCGGGGCGGCGGGGGTGCGGGCCGGGGCGGGCCGCACCGGGGCCGGGGACGGGCGGCGGTCGCCCAGTCTGCCGCGCAGGCCGTGCCGGTGGAGCAGGTCGACGAGTTCCGTGCCGGAGACCAGTTCGAGCGGCTTGCCGCCCGCGAACGTGTGCGAGCCGGGGCCGAACTTCGACGTCGTCACCAGGACGCCCTTGTTGGCACCCTGGTCCTGGACGGTGCCGTACAGGTCGCGCACGGCCGTGGGCGGCACGGTGTTGCGGTAGCGCTTCACCTGGACCACGATCTTGCCGCCCCTGATCGGGGCGGGGTCCAGCGCGTCGACGTCCACCCCGCCGTCGCCCGAGCGCTGGGTCGTCACGGCCTGCATCCCCATCGCGCGGAACAGGTCGGCGACCAGGGACTCGAAGGCGATCGGGTCCATCGTGTACAGGTCCGGCTCGTCGTCGCCCTCGCCGCCGTGGGTGACGACCCGGCCGCCGTCGCCGACGTCCTCCGGCCGCCTGCCGGGGCGTACGGCAGTGAGCTGGTCGGGCCGGGCCGTCAGCTGGCCCCTGAGCGCGTCGGTCAGGCAGCTGACCGGGTCCACCTGCTCCAGGTGCAGCCCGCCGAACGTCGACCGCGGCGCCATCACGGTCGCCAGCGGGATGTGCCCCTGCCGGCCCGTCGCCGGGTCGTGGGCGTCCACGAAGCCGTTCAGCGCCACGGACTCCAGCGCGCCGAACGCGTCCGCCGCGAAGAGTTCGTGCAGCACCAGCAGCACGCACTGGGCGACGACCTCCCGGTACAGCGCCCGGCACTGGGTCACCGGGCGCGCGCTCTCCTTGTCCTCGTCCGAGGCGGCGACGTAGCGGACGGACTTCACCGCGGGGACGACGTCGTAGCCGGGCAGCTCCCAGTCCAGGACCAGCTGGCCCGCCGGGGCGTCGTAGGCCGCCGAGAGCTGCCGGGGGAAGCCTTCCGGCCAGGCCGTCGACGCGTAGAGCGCGGCGGAGAAGTACTCGACCACGGAGTCCGGGTCACGGCGCCGTACGCCCTCCGTGATCTCGGCGACGCCCGCGTTGTGCCGGCGCACCTGGGCGAGCTGGGCTTCGGCCCACTGCTCGTACTCCCGCCGGTAGGCCTCCAGTTGCTGCTGACGGCGGGCCTCCGCGGCCTGGGCGGCGTACCAGTCCTGCTCGAACCTGGCGCGCGCCTCGGCCTCCGCCTGGGCTCGCCGGCCCGCGGTCCAGCCGCCCTGCGCCTGGTACTGGTGGGGTTGCGGCATGGGTACGGGCTGCGCGAGCGGGCCCGGGGCGAAGGGCGCCACCTCCTCGGCGCGCAGCAGCGAGGCGGCCGTGAAGACGGGCCCGCGGCAGCCCGCGCCCAGCAGGCCCTGCAACGCCGCGACCTGTGCGTCCAGTTCGTCGGTACGCCGCCGGGCCTCGGCCTGCCGGTACTGCCGGTGGTCCTGGGCGGCCCGGCGCTGGTAGGCCTGCGCCTGCCGGGTCTGTTCGCGGCGCCGTCTGTCGTCGGCCTCCCGCTGGCGCTGCTGCTGCCGCTGCGCCTCGGCCCAGACACCGGCCAAACCAGTAGAGCGACGACTCATGCCCGAAGGCCCCCTCCCCGGCGCCCGACCCGGCACCGCCACGCGTCACCGGCCGCCCCCACGGCCGGTTCATCAGGCGACTCTATCCCGCGGCAGGGCGAGCCATCCCGCGGTACGGGGAGTCCTTCTGCCGCGGTCAGGGGGCCGGGGCCGGACGGGGCCGCTCCCCCGTGCCCCCCGCGTCCCCCGCCTCTCCCGTCTCCCCCGCTTCCGCCCCCGCCACCGTGCGGGTGCGCCGGGCGGCCGCCGCCAGCGTGAGGGTCACGGCGGCCGACGCCGCCGCCAGTGCCGTCATCGCCGCCGCCGGTGAGGTGACCTGGGCGACCGCGCCCGCCAGGGACGCGCTCACCCCCTGGAGGGTCAGCATGCCCGCCGAGTGCAGGCCGAGGGCGTGGCCGCTCAGTTTTGCCGGGGTCAGGGCCATCAGCCGCTCCTGCTGGACCAGGCTCGCGCCGAACCCGACCGAGGCGAGCGCCACCAGGCAGGCGGCGACCGGGACGGGCGGGTGCAGGGCGAAGAGCAGGTACGGCCCCGCCAGGAGCAGCAGCAGGGGCGTGGCGGCCCGGCGGCGCGGGACGGGCGGCAGCAGCCGGCCCACCGTGAGGTCACCGGCGAGCATGCCGAGGGCCGCGCAGGCGAAGAGGGTGCCCGCCGCGCCGGGGGCGTAGGACACGTACAGCGCCTCGCAGCCGACCACCAGGCCGTTGGGCAGCCACAGGCCCAGGTAGGTCAGGCGGCGCGGGCGGTCCGACCACAGGCGGCCGTTGGTGCGCCAGGTCGCCGCGACGGACGGGCGGCCCGCGGCGCGCGGCGGGCGCGGGCTCAGGCCGAGGCGGGCGGCCGCGGCCGCCAGCGCGTACAGCGCGGCCGACAGCAGCAGCGACGGGCGCGGGGAGACCAGCGCGACCAGGGCGCCGCCGATCCCGTACCCGGTGATCTGCATGACGCCGCTCATCATGTTGAACAGCGAACGCCCCAGCAGGTAGCCGTCGTTGCCGCCGGACGCGAGGATCTCGTTCAGCAGGCCCCAGCGGACGCCGCCGCCGAGCGAGGCGACGAGGCCCTGGACGAGGACGACCGCGAAGACGGCCCAGAGCGGCAGGCCGGGCAGCGCGAGCACCGCCGTGCCGGCCGCGAAGGCGAGCGAGAGGCCCGTCAGGGCGCTGCGCGGCGGCAGCCGGTCGGAGCCCGACAGGAACAGGGTGGCGCCCAGCACCTGCGCGAGGGAGGAGCCGAACATGCTCACCGCGGACAGCAGCGGTGAGTCGGTGGCCCGGTAGACGAGGGTGCCCAGCGCCAGGCCGCTCATCGTCTGGGCGGCGGTCTGGGCGGCGGCGGAGAGGAAGAGCGGGGTGAACTCGGGGGTGCGGAACAGGTCCTGGTAGCTGCGCATGCGCCGGAGTCTGGGCCGGGGGCGCGGGCGCTCGTTATTGTTTCGCGCCGACGCGAAACGACGGGCGGGCAGGGACGGACATGGGCTGGTGGCAGGTCAACGCGGACACGCTCGCCGGGAGCCGGTTCGTGCTCTCGCCGCTCGCCGAGACCTTCGCGAGCCTGATCCTGCTGCACAAGGGGGCGGGCGGGTACGGCGGCGGGCACCCCGGCGAGCGGGCCTGGCTCCGCGCCCACCTGCCCGCCTACCGTGCGCGGCTGGCCCTGGACCCGGTCACCGCGCTGCTCGTACGGGCCGGGCTCGGCCGGGAGTGGATCGCCGACTTCCTCACGCCCACGCCCCGCGACGGGGAGTCCTTCGCCGAGGGGGTCGCGCGGGTGCGGGCCGCCGACCCGGCCGCCGCCCGCGCGCACCTGCGGACCTCGCTCGCGGGAGCCGTCCCGGCGGAACTGGAGCGGGACGACCTGCCCGAGCGCGCGGCCGCACTGCTGGAGTACGTCTGGACGCAGACCGTACGGACCTCCTGGGACCGGCGGCGGCGCGTCCTGGAGGCGGACGTCGTGGCGCGGACCGCGCAGATGGGCCGGGGCGGCTGGGCGGCCGTGCTGGACGCCCTGCGGCCGGGGACGCGCTGGCTCGGCGAGAACCGGTTCCAGGTCAACCTGCACGAGTACCCGCCGCGTGAGATCTCCGGCGCCCAGCTCCTGTTCGTGCCGGTGACACCGCAGCGCGGCTGGGTGGCGTGGGACGAGTCCGAGCGCCGGTACGCCGTCGTCTACCCGTGCGCGGGTGTCCTGGCCGCCGGTGCCGACGGGCGGCGGCGCTCCACCGTCCCCGCCGCGCTCGGGGCGCTGCTGGGCGGGTCCCGGGCGCAGGTGCTCGCCCTGCTCGACTCGCCGCTGAGCACCACCCAGCTGACCGCCGTGACCGGGCAGGCGCTGGGGTCCGTCGGCCGGCACCTGCGGGTGCTGCTGGACGCGGGGCTGGTGGAGCGGCGCCGGGCCGGGCGGTCGGTGCTGTACTCCCGCACGGGCGCGGGCCAGGTCCTCGTCGCGGCCGCCTCGGGCACCGGGACGGAGGGGAAGCCGGTGACAGGGCCTAGCATCCCGGCATGACCACTGAACACAGCAACGGCGGCGCCGTCCCCCAGGGCTCTCCCCTCGGTGTGGAGATCGGCGCCCTCCAGGGCGGCTCCGCGGACCTCGGGCAGTACGCGGGGCAGGCCGTACTCATCGTGAACGTGGCGTCCAAGTGCGGGCTCACCCCGCAGTACGCCGGACTCGAGAAGCTCCACGAGCGCTACGCCGGCCAGGGCTTCACCGTGCTCGGCGTGCCCTGCAACCAGTTCATGGGGCAGGAGCCGGGCAGCGCGGGGGAGATCGCCGAGTTCTGCTCGGCGACGTACGGCGTCACCTTCCCCATGACCGAGAAGGTCGAGGTCAACGGGGAGGGCCGGCATCCGCTCTACGAGCGTCTGGCGGGCTTCGCCGACGCCGGCGGGCACAGCGGTGACATCCGCTGGAACTTCGAGAAGTTCCTCGTCGGGCGGGACGGCACGGTCGTCGCCCGGTTCTCGCCGCAGACCGAGCCGGACGCGCCCGAACTGGTCGCGGCCGTCGAGACCCAGCTCGGCCGCGCCGTTTGACCTTGCCCCTGGGGCAGGGCCGAGTCTCCCGTCACCGGGCGGAACAGACCGCCCGGTGACGGAGGATGGCAGGGTGGACGGGAACGACGGGGACGCAGAACTGCTCACCATCGGCGCGTTCGCGGCGCGGTCCCGGCTGTCGGCGAAGGCGCTGCGGCTCTACGACCGCCTCGGGCTGCTGGCGCCCGCGCACGTCGACGAGGCCAGCGGCTACCGCTACTACCGCGCCTCGCAGACCGAGCGGGCCCGGCTCGTGGCACTGCTGCGCCAGCTGGACATGCCGCTGGCGCGGGTGGCGGAGGTGGTCGCGGCGGTGGAGGTGGACGGCGCCGAGGCGGCCGGCCGGCTCGCCGCGTACTGGGCCGGCGTCGAGAGCCGCGTGGCCGGGCAGCGGACCCTCGCCGAATACCTCCGTGGACGGCTGTCGGGGAGGAGTTCCGATATGTACGGGAAGTTCGTGGTCGAGACGGTCGACGTGCCCGGGCGGGTGGTGATCACCGAGACCCGGCACACGCTGGCGGGCGAGCTGCCCGCGTGGATCGGGGCGTCGCTGACCCGGCTGGAGGACGCGGCGCGGACGTGCGGGGGTGTCACGGCGGCGCCGTACGTCGTCTACCACGCCGAGGTGTCCATGGAGAGCGACGGTCCCGCGGAGTCCTGCGTGCCGGTCGCCGACGAGCGGGCCGCGCGCGCCTGGGCGGCGGCCGGGGGGCGGTCCTGGCAGACGGCGGTGCGCGTGGAGCCCGCCCGGCGGCTGGCGTACACCCGGATCACCAAGGCGCAGGTGGCCCATCCGCAGATCATGGCCGCCTTCGAGGCGGTGGAGCAGTGGATCGCCGCGCGGGGGCTCACGCAGGCCGGGCCGTGCCGCGAGGTGTACTTCGCCGACTGGGACGCGGCGGGGCCGCAGGACCCCGTGTGCGACGTGGCCTTTCCCGTCGAGTGAGGTGAGACGAGGTGAGGGGGGCCGGGCGCCGGTGCCGGCTCCGCGGCCCGCTCCTCACTTCGCCGGCTTCAGCTCGTCCGGGCACGGGGTGCCGCGCGGCAGCCGGTAGGGCGCCGCGAGCCGGTACGTGCCCGTCTCCGGCGCGAGCAGCATCGTCCACTTGTCGCCCTTGGCGTCCTGCGGTGTCTCCGCCAGGCACCCGTTGACGTTGTCGAACGTCTTCGGCGTGCCCTTGAGCCGGTGCTTTGACGCCTCGGTCTCCTGGGGCGCCTTGAGGCTCTTGCCGTGGTCGTCGACGAGGCTCAGCCAGGGCGAGTACGGGATGCGGATCAGCACGCGGCCCGGCTTGCGCACCTCGATGGTCAGCTCGCCCTGCTCAGCACGGTCGACGACCGCGTTCGGCTCGGCCAGCGGCGTGGGGTCGGTGACCTTGAACAGCTGCCAGTTGGCGTCGCCCCACACCTGGCTGAGGTACGGCATGCCGCGCTGCACCAGCGCCCGCTCGCGCTGCCCGCCGTCGCCGTCCGGTTCGCCCTTGGGCAGCACCACGTAGTGGACCGCCCAGCGCTGGAGCCACTCGTGGTAGTTGGCCGAGTTGAGGGTGTCGTCGTAGAAGAGCGGGTTGCGCTCCATGTCGGCCTGGCGGTTCCAGCCGCGGGCGAGGTTGACGTAGGGCGCCAGCGCGGACGCCTCGCGGTGCGAGCTGGCCGGGACCACCTCGACCCGGCCCTTCGCCGCGCCGGCCTTCTGCAACTGGTGCACCAGCGGTGCCAGCTCGCGCGACCAGGAGGCGGCGGGCGCGGTGTGCACGATGTCGTCCACCGTCTTGACGCCGATCCAGACGCCGAAGCCGACCAGGGCCAGTACGGCCGCGTACCACCTGCGCGAGCGCGGCACCGTGAACGGCAGCGCCGCCACCAGCACCGTCCCCGCGAACAGCATCGCCAGCCGGGTGATGTTGGAGCCGATCTGGGAGCTGATCACCCAGACCCCGACCACCGCCAGCGCGTACACCCAGGCGGTGATCCGGACCGTCTTCCACTGCCGGGGGACGAGAACGGCGGCCAGGACGGCGTACAGCAGCGGCAGGGACGCCGAGCCGAAGCCCATGGGCTGGGTGCCGGAGAAGGGGAACAGCAGCGCGGAGACGGCCACCACCACGCTCGGCGCCACGCCGAGGGCCCAGGCGCCGGGGCGGCGCTTCTGGAGGAACAGGGCGACCGCGACCAGGCCCACGAACAGACCCGCCACGGGCGAGCCCATGGTGGCGAGCGCGGCCAGCGGGGCCGCGACCAGTGCCTTCGCCCAGCGTTTGTGGCGCCAGCGGTGCGGCCAGCAGAAGACGGCGGCGACCGCGCCGAGCGCGAACATCGTGCCCAGGCCGAACGTCACCCGGCCCGATATCGCGTTGCACAGCAGCCCGAACACGCCGGCCAGCGCCGCCCACAGGGGGTTCCTCACCGCGCGGCTGCGGATGAGGATCAGGGTGAGCAGGCCCGCGGACACCGTGCCCGCGATCATCATGGTGGTCCGGACGCCGAGCACGGACATCAGGTACGGCGACACCATGCTGTACGAGACGGCGTGCATGCCGCCGTACCAGGCGAGGTTGTACGCCGAGTCCGGGTGCCGGCCGACGAACTCGGCCCACGCGTCCTGCGCGGCGAGGTCACCGCCGCTGTTGGCGAAGGTGAAGAACCAGACGATGTGCAGCACACCGGCCAGGCCGGTGATCGAGAGGACGGGGTGCTGGAGCATCCGCTCCCGCAGCGCCATGACGGCGGCCCGCCCGCGCGGCCACCGGGAAGCGGGGACGGCCGCGTCGTCCCCGGAGCGGCCCGCTGAGCACCCGGGGGCGGCGTCATCACCGCGCGCGGCCAGGGAATCACGTTCCGTGTCGGTCGCGCGCGAACCTATTCGCGGGCCGGCTCCCGGGCCCGGATCGGCGTCGTCGGCGCGTGTCGGCTCCGCAGTGGCCACCTGAAGGCACTCCCCGTGTCCCGTCCTCTGTTCGCGGCCTCGTCCCACGACCGGTGACGTGCCCGATTCGTGACGCTAGCACGCACCCCGCCGGGGAGCGCCCGGGTGGGGCTCCCCAACGGGGTGCGCCAAGGCCCGCGGATCTCCCGGCACCCGGGGTGCCGGGGCCCCGTCAGCCGAGGCGGGTCAGCTTGTCCGTGAAGCCGGGCTCGCCGAGGTCCTTCTGCAGGGCGACCGGGACCCTGACCACGCCGCCCGCGCCGCCGTCGCCGACGGTGAGCGTGCCGACCTTGGCACCGGCCTTCGCCGAGTGCGGCACCTGGACCGGGGCGAAGGACACCTTCACCTTGGAACCGGCCCAGCCGACCGCGGTGACGTCCTCGGTGACCACGACCGGGGTGTGACCCCCGAGCTGGTCGTCCACGTACCCGACGACGTCGCCCTTCTTGAGGATCTTCGCCGAGGCCAGCGCCTCCTTGGCGGCCTGGAGGGCGGTCTTGCTGACGTTGTTGACGGTCGTCAGGATGGGGCTCTTGCGCTGCCCCAGGATCGCGCCGACGACGGTGACCGTCTGGCCGCCCACCTTCTTGCGGGCGGCGAAGAGCAGGTTGCCGCCGGCCGCGGTGGTGCTGCCGGTCTTGATGCCGATGGCGCCCATCCGGTACGGCAGCTCGTTGTAGTTCGGCCAGTTCTTGCCGGAGGGGTCCGTCCAGCTGGCCGCGCTGGTGATGGCCACCAGCGCCGGGTTCTTCACGACCTGGTCGCCGAGCTTCACCTGGTCCTCGGCGGTGGAGACGGTGGTCTTCGTCAGGCCGGAGGGGTCGGTGTACGTCGTGTTGGCCATCCCCAGTTCCTTGGCGGTGGCGTTCATCTTCTTGACGAACGCCGCCTCGGAACCCGCGTCCCAGCGCGCGAGCAGCCGCGCGATGTTGTTCGCGGACGGGATCATGACGGCGGACAGC
Organism: Streptomyces sp. NPDC056160; assembly: GCF_042268205.1. Classification (NCBI taxonomy): domain Bacteria; kingdom Bacillati; phylum Actinomycetota; class Actinomycetes; order Kitasatosporales; family Streptomycetaceae; genus Streptomyces; species Streptomyces sp. NPDC056160. Next base: position 30,532 of record NZ_JBHJUW010000041.1, on the reverse strand, counting down.
GCCTGCTTCTCGGTGAGGGTCTGGCCGGCCTTGACCGTGTTGAGGGTGGACTCGTCACCGGTCTTGTCGTAGCCGCCCTCCTTCTCCGCCTGCGGGTCGATCGTGATCTTCGGCCCCTCCTGGCCCACCTTCAGCGGGTGGTCGCGCAGGATGATGTACGCCGTCATGGTCTTGGCCACCGACCCGATGGCCACCGGCTTCTGCTCGCCGAAGTGGTCCATCGTGCCGACGCCGTCGACGTCCATCCAGCCCTGGCCCTCGTTCGGCCACGGCAGGGTCAGCCTGGTGCCGTCGAAGGTGAAGGTGTCCTTCGCGGTGAGAGCGAGGGTGGGCGAGGGCAGCGGGCGCAGCGCCTGTACGACCGCGAAGACCACCACGAGCAGCAGGACCAGCGGGGTCCAGATCTTCACCCGGCGCACGGTGGTGCGCAGCGGGGTCTGAGGCGGCGGCGGCGTGTTCGTCAGCTCCGCCAGCAGGTCCAGCGGGGGCTTGGGGGGCAGCGGCTGCTGGGTGGTGGGTTCGAAGCCGGGCCGGTGGTTGCGGGCGGTGGGGGTGGGTGTCACCGCGGGCGCGGTGGGCGCCGCCTGCGCGGTGGGCGCGGTGGGCGCGGTGGGCGCCGCCTTCGGGGCGTCGTCGAGGGGCTTGAGCGCGACGAACTTGCTGGTGCGCTCGGCCTCGGACTCGGCCGCGCGGGACCCGGGCGCGGGCTTCGGGGCGGACTTGGCGTCGCCCTTCGCTCCGTCCTTCGCGCCGCTCTTCGCGTCGCCCTTCGTCTCGGCCTTCGCGGCGCCCTTCGTCTCGGCCTTCGCGTCGCTCTTCGTCCCGCTCTTCGTCCCGCTCTTCGGTGCGCCGCCCAGCTTCAGCATGGTGGTGGGCTGGTCGACGGCGGGCCTGGGCGTCTTGAAGACGGCGGTGGGCTGGTCGACGGGGGGCCCGGCCGGGGTCTTGGACCCGGGTGCCTCGGTCTCCGGCTCGGACTCCGGCTTCGACCCGCCGTCGGGCTTGGCCTCGGGCGCCTCGGGATCCTCGGCCTCGGACGCCTTCGCGTCTTCGCCGTCCGCTTGGGGCTCGGAGCGCTTGCCGTCCTCGCCGTCCTGGTCGTCCAGGTTGTCCTTGCCGGTCTCGCCCTCGGGTTCGGCGTCGCCCGCCGCCTCGGCCGCCTCCACGCCCTCGTCGGCGTCCTCGGCGTCCTCGGCGTCCTTGGCGTCCACCCACGCGGCCACTGCCGCCCGCAGGCGTGTGTCACCCGAGGTGGCGGTGCGCTCGCCTGCGGCCGCCTTCTCGCCTTCGCCCGCGCCCTCCGCGCCGTCCTCCGCGCCGGAGTCCGCCGTACCGGCGCCCGCGCTCTCCTCGGCCTTCTCGGCCGGCTTCGAGCCGTTTCCCTCGCCCTTGCCCTCGCTCCCGCTCTCGTCCTCGGCCCCGCCGTCGTCCCCGCCCCGGGACTTCCCCGGCTCGTCGGACTCCGTCACCACGCCCCGCACCGAGAGCACCCGCGTGGCCGTGTCCACGCCACCCCGGCTCTCCGGCGTACCGGACGACGTACCGGAATCCCCGGACTCCCCCGCCACCGTGAGGCGAGGATCGCGGGCATCGCGTGCCTCGCTCCTGGCCCCGGGAACCGGACCCGCGCTCCCCGACGTCGGTTCTGCCGACGACTCGCGCTGCTTCGACCTGTCGGGGGACTCGCCCGCCACCGATGCCTCCTCTGTGCCGCACGCCCCGCGTGCCGCTACGAACCGTGAACCGCCGCCCGCACGACAGCCGTACCGTCCGGCCGGACCAGTGGCCGTACCACCGCCTGTACCACTCGGTCGTACCACTGTCCGAACCATGTACCAGTGTCCTGTGCGCGGGCCAAACCCAAAGCGGAAGACGAGAACGACATACCTACTGGTTCCACTACGAACCGGTCACGCACCCTCGACAGACCAATGTGAGAGGGGTCACCCTGTCATTCATCCACGCGGGGAGGCATGGATGGGCAGGAGCCGCAGAACACTTCCGGAGGAGCTTCTGCTGCTGGCGCTGGACCCGACCACGGGTACCACTGCACAGCCGCAGTCGCTCGACCTGGGTCTGGCCGGAGCACAGCTAGTGGAGCTGGCGCTGGCCGGACGGATAGCCCCAGACGGGGATCGTATCGCCGTGGTGGTACCACGGCCGACAGGAGATCCGACTCTGGACTGCGCGTTGGAGTTGCTGCGAAGGCGCGGCGCTCCGGTACGGGCCGTCCACTGGATCGGCGGGCCCCGTCTCGGGCTCCGCCAGACCTATCTCTCGCACCTGGAACGGTGCGGCATGGTGCACGCCGTGGCCGGCCAGATGTGCGGGGTACTGCCGACGACTCGCTATCAGGCCACGGACAACGCGATCAGCCGGGAGATCCGGTCCCGGCTCGATTCCGCGATCCGCACCGGCGTCCCGCCGGACCCGCGGACCGCGGCGCTCGCCGCACTGGCCCACGCGGTCGGTCTCGGCAAGCACCTGTATCCGGGCAACGAGGGACGCTCGTCGCGTTCCCGGCTGCGGGACCTGATCCGCCACGACCCGATGGGCGGTCTCGTGGCGCACGCCGTGATGGACGTGCAGAACGGCGTGGGGGCCCAGCCACGCCGCGGTCCGGCCTCGGCCGGCGGGCGGCAGGCCACGGCAGGCGGCAGGCCCGCGCCGGAACCGGCCCACGGCGTTCCGATGCAGCCGCAGCGCGGCGGCGTCGGTTCCATGGCCCGTGCGGTGGCGCACTGAGCCGCCGCGGCAGCAGAAACGTCACGCGACACGAAGTGGCGGAACGACCGACCTGAGCGCCGCACCGCAGTCCCCGGACCCGGTTCGGGAGCCGCTGGTCCGGGCGGGGTGGAGGGATCACCGGGTCCCTCCGCCCCGCCCGGCCGTTCACCACGGCCCCGAACCGGCGCGCAGGCGGCGCATATCCGGCGTTTCCCAGCGCCGAGAAGCACCTTGGTGGCAGTCTGCTCAGCAGCAGATACGCAAAGTAGAGGCATGCAGCCGGAGGTGCACGTCCCGTGGCGTCCAATGTCAATCCCACCGTCAGGCGGCGCCGGCTGGGCCAGGAGCTGCGCAGGCTCCGCGAGCTCAAGGGCATGACGGCCGAGGAGGTGGCGGAGCGGCTGCTGGTGTCGCAGTCGAAGATCAGCCGCCTGGAGAACGGCCGGCGCAGCATCAGCCAGCGCGACGTCCGCGACCTGTGCGGGGTCTACGAGGTGGCGGACCACCGGGTCGTCGATTCGCTGATGCAGATGGCCAAGGACTCGCGCCAGCAGGGCTGGTGGCACTCCTTCGGCGACATCCCGTACAGCGTCTACATCGGCCTGGAGACCGATGCGGCGAGCCTGCGGGTGTACGACCCCCAGGTCGTCCCCGGCCTGCTCCAGACCCGGCAGTACGCGGAGGCGCTGATCGCCGGGGCGCTGCCCGAGACGGCGCCCGCGGACATCGAGAAGCGCGTCCAGGTGCGGATGCGGCGGCAGGAACGAATCTCCGCCGTCGAGAACCCGTTGCGCCTGTGGACGGTACTCGACGAGGCCGCGCTGCGCCGGGTCGTCGGCAACCGCTCACTGATGCGGGAGCAGCTGGAGCACCTGGTCGAGCAGTCTCAACTGCCGCACGTGACGGTCCAGGTGATCCCGTTCGAGATGGGCGCGCACCCCGGGCTGAACGGACAGTACGCCATCCTGGAGTTCCCGGACACGGCCGACTCCAGCGTCGTCTACATCGAGGGCGTCACCAGCGACCTGTACCTGGAGAAGGCCAACGACGTGCAGAAGTACAGCGTGATGTACGAGCACCTGAGGGCGCAGGCGCTGAACGTGGAGCAGTCGCGCGAGTTCATCGAGAAGGCCGCGAAGGACTACGCGCGCTGAGGACGGCGCACAGTACACCGCCAACGCCCTTTTACGGAAGAGCCGTTGGAATATGCCATCCGGTCGAGTGAACGATCACTTCACCTGTCGGGGCCGGCGAGTAGCGTCGATCACGCCATCGAGCAACACCGTTGGCCCAAACCGCGCTGTGGGTTCCCCGAACGCGTCGTGCGGTGACAGCAACTCAACCCCTCACTCGCAATCCGGAGCAGAAATGGCAATTCGTCAGGGCGCCACGGAGACGTGGACCAAGTCCTCGTACTCCACGGGCAACGGCGCGTGCGTCGAGGTCAAGTCACCGGTCGTCGCGGCCATGGCGGTCCGGGACTCCAAGGTCCCCGAGGGCCCGGTGCTCGGCTTCCCCGCCGACGCGTGGAACTCGTTCGTGGCATCGGTCAGGGCGTGAGGGAGGCCCCTTCCGGCCTCCCTCACGCGTCGTGACAGACAACTGAAGAGCACAGCAGGCGCGAGCGGCACCGCGAGCGCCGCACGAAAAGCCCCCCGGCCAGTTCGCCGTCCTTGCCGAGGGGGCTTTTTCGTGCCCTTTTCCGCACCCCCTCCCCGCTTCGTCCCGTGTCTCTTTCACATCCCCAGGCGTTCATGTAGATGAACCAAGGTCAGTAGCACGGATGTCTTTACCCGCTCTTGACCTTCCGCTTTCTTGTCGTGCCCGCGTAACCGATCCCACGATGAGCGGGCACTTCGCGGCCTTCCTCGCCCCTACCCCGCTCAGGCGAAGTGCCAACCAGCTGAGCGGAGTTCACAAGGCGGACCCTGGGAGGGGGCACATGAACGGTCTCGACTGGGCCGTGCTCATCGGCTACTTCGGAGTGATGGTCGCGATCGGCGTCTGGTCGCACAAGCGGGTGGGCGACGTCAGTGACTTCTTCACCGCCGGCGGCAAGATGCCCTGGTGGCTGTCCGGCATCTCGCACCACATGTCGGGCTACAGCGCGGTGCTGTTCACCGGGTACGCGGGCATCTCCTACACCTACGGCGTCACCTCCTTCGTCACCTGGTCGTTCCCCATCGCGCTGGGCATCGCCATCGGATCGAAGCTGTTCGCGCCGCGCATCAACCGGCTGCGCTCCCGCCTGCACGTGGCCTCACCGCTGGAGTACCTGAAGAACCGCTACAACCTCTCCACCCAGCAGGCCCTCGCCTGGTCCGGGATGCTGCTGAAGATCGTGGACGTCGGCGCCAAGTGGGCGGCGATCGCGACCCTGCTCTCCGTCTTCACCGGGATGAGCCTGAACCAGGGCATCCTCATCACCGGCGCGATCACCGCGGTCTACTGCACGATCGGCGGCCTGTGGGCGGACGCGCTCACCGAACTGGGGCAGTTCGTCATCCAGTTGCTGGCGGGCGTGTCGATGTTCGTGGCCGTCGTCCTGAAGCTGAACGACAAGGGCATCGGCTTCCTCGGCGCCTGGGACGAGCCCGCCCTGCACGGCCACGGCAAGCCGCTCATCGGCCCGTACGGCACGGTGTTCCTGCTGGCCTTCCTCTTCATCAAGCTCTTCGAGTACAACGGCGGCATGCTCAACCAGGCCCAGCGCTACATGGCCACGGGCAGCGCCCGCCAGGCCGAACGCTCGGCGCGGCTGTCGGCGGTCCTGTGGCTCGTCTGGCCGGTCGTCCTCTTCTTCCCCATGTGGATGTCGCCGCTGCTGGTCCACGCGAGCAAGCCCGACGGCTCCGACTCCTACGCCCTGATGACCGAACAGCTCCTGCCGCACGGGCTGCTGGGCCTGGTCATCGTCGGCTTCTTCTCCCACACGATGGCCATGTGCTCCTCCGACGCCAACGCCATCGCCGCCGTCTTCACCCGGGACGTGGCGCCCGTGCTGTCGCGGCGGGCACGGGGGTGGGGCGCGCGCAGCGGCCTGGTCGCCGCCCGGGTGACGACCGTCGTCTTCCTCGGCCTGTCCATGGCGGTGGCCACGCAGGTCAACTCCCCCGCGTTCAAGGACATCATCACGGTCGTCATCAAGTGGGTCGCCGGGCTCATGGGGCCGATCGCGATCCCGATGATGCTCGGCCTGCTCCGCCCCTTCCGCCGCTCCGGCCCCACGGCCGCGCTGACCAGCTGGGGCCTGGGTCTGCTGGCCTTCTGGCTGGTGAACTACCCGATCAACTGGAACGTCGACGGCGGCGTACCGCTCCAGTACCAGGTGTCGATCCCGCTCGCGGTCTCCCTGGTCCTGTACATCGTCGTCGGCTACGTCCGGCCGGAGGACACCCCCGAGCGGCTCGCGGTCATCGAACGGGTCAACACCGACGGGGACGGGCCCGGCGGTGCGGCGGGGGCCGCCGCGGTACCGGCCCCGGCGGGCGCGGGCGACGACGTGATCGGCCCGCGGCCGTCCTGACCGGCCCCTCTAGGCGGTACCCCGCGGATACCGGGCGAGCCAGCCCGGAGCCGACCCGGCGGGTCCGTGCAGCGCGGCGCCCTGGGTCATCTCCATCGCGAAGTCGTCCGCCAGGACCAGAAGGGTGGGACGTCCCTCCAGCTCGGCCAGCCAGGCCGGCGGGAGGGACGTCTCGCCGTGCAGGGCCCCGAGCAGGCCGCCGGTGAGGGCCCCGGCCGCGCCCGAGGGGCCGCTCTGGTTCACCGCCAGGCACAGCCCGTGCCGTACGTCCTCGCCGACGAGCGCGCAGTACACCGCCACGGCCAGCAGTCCCTGCGCGGTGCCCTCACCGGCCAGTTCCTCCACCCGCGCGGGGCCCGGCAGCCCCTGGCGCACCGCGCCCAGCGCGTGCTGCAACGCGTCCGACACCGGCTCGTGGCCGGGGCGTACAGCCAGCAGCGCCAGCGCCTTCTGCACGGCGGCGTCGAGCCCGTCACCGCGGGTGAGCGCGTGCACGATCGCGGCGTACGCGCCTGCCGCGAGCCAGGCCGAGGGGTGCCCGTGGCTCTGCGCGGCGCACTCCACGGCGAGCTGCACGACCAGCTGCGGCTCCCACCCGACCAGCAGCCCGAACGGCGCGGACCGCGCGGCGGCCTCCGCCCCCGCCTCGCCGGGGTTCTTCGGCGCCTGGAGCGTCCCCATCGTCTCGTCCCCGAAGCCGCCGAGCAGCGCCCGCGTCGGCTCCCGCCGCGTGTACAGCCACTCCTCACGGGCCAGCCACCCGTCGTCCTCGCGCCGCTCGTCGGGCCCCCAGTCCCGCTGGGTCGCCGCCCACCGCAGGTACGCCCGGTGCACGTCGGTCGGCGGGTGCCAGGCCCCGGCGTCCCGACGCACCTGCGCCCGGATCAGCCCGTCCACGGAGAACAAGGTGAGCTGGGTGAGGTGCGTGACGGCCCCGCGCCGCCCGTGCGCCGGAACGAGGTCCGCGACGCCCTCGGGCCCGTGCGCCTCCCGGATCTCCCCGAGCCCCAGCCCGTCCACCGGCGCCCCGAGCGCGTCACCCAGCGCGCCCCCGAGCAGCGTGCCGCGCACCCGGCCCCGGAAGTCCTGCTGCTCGGCACGCCCCCAGACGGCCCCGGACGTCGTACCCACCCAGACCTCCTCACGGCACCGTCCGTACGTACGACGTTCGGCACTGTAGTCGAAGGGGAACCCTGTGTTCAGGGTCGGTCGAGTTCGGCCCACACCGTCTTCGCGCGAGCCGGCGCTTCCTCCACACCCCAGCGGTCCGCGTACGCCGCGACGATCCGCAGACCCCGCCCGGACTCCGCCTCCGCTTCCCCCGACGCCTCCGCGACCTGCGGGAACCGGTCACCCCGCGCGTCGGTCACCTCGATCCGCAGCATGCCGCCGGAGTACCGCCGCAGCGTCAGCCGGAAGTCGCGGCCCGCGACCCGCCCGTGGAACACCGCGTTCGACGCCAGCTCCGCCACGACCTGCACGGCAGCCTCGAACGGCTGTCCCCAGTCGTCGAGTTGCCGCTCGGCCAGCAGCCGGGCCAGTCGCGCACCTCTTCGAGTGGCGGACAGCTGCACGACGAAATGGTCCGTGGCGGGAGTGACCCCGGGGAGCAGTTCCTGACTCATGTCACCCAGCGTGGCCGCTCGACCCTACGCTGAACAGCCACGGGCCCGGTACGCGCAGTGACCGTCCGGACGCTCACCGGGGTCGTACGGCTCGTACGCCAGGAGGGGAAGACCATGGAGGACGAGGAGGCCGAGGCCGTACTCAGGACGGTCGGCCGGCAGATCAAGATGTGGCGCGAGACCGCCGGGCTCAAGCAGGCGGAACTCGGCGCCGCCATCGGCTACGGCGAGGAGATGGTCTCGTCGGTGGAACGCGGGCGGCGCGTCCCCAAGCCCGACTTCCTCGACAACGCCGACCAGGCACTCGGCGCGGGCGGCAAGCTCTCCGCGATGAAGAAGGACGTGGAGGAGGCGCGGTACCCGAAGAAGGTACGGGACCTGAAGAAGCTGGAGGAGGACGCGGTGGAGTTGGGGGCGTACGCCGGCCTCCACGTCCACGGACTGCTCCAGTCCCCCGAGTACGCCCAGGCGCTGTACGCGATGCGGCGGCCCGCGTACACGGAGGACGAGGTCGAACGGCTCGTCGCGGCACGCATGGCCCGGAAGGCCGTCTTCGAGCGCGTACCCCGGCCGCTGATCACCTTCGTCCAGGAAGAGGTGACCCTGCTGCGGCCCATCGGGGGCAGAATGGTGTTGCGTCGCCAGCTCGAACACCTGCTTGAGATCAGCAAGTTGAGGCACGTGTCGATCCAGGTGATGCCGACGGATCGGGAGGATCACGCGGGCATGATGGGTTCGTTGCGGGTACTGAAGCTCCGGGACGGCAAAACACTGGGTCACTCAGAGGGGCAGTTGTACGACCGTGTGATCAGCGACCCGCGGGACGTCCAAATCCTGGAGATGCGCTATGGAATGATCCGGGCGCAGGCCCTCTCACCCGACGAGTCGCTGGCCTTCATCGAGAAACGACTGGGAGACCTGACATGACTGCCCTGAACTGGTTCAAGAGCAGCTACAGCGGCAACGACGGCCCCGACTGCATCGAAGTAGCCCTGGAATGGTTCAAGAGCAGCTACAGCAGCAACGAGGGCCCCGACTGCGTAGAGGTGGCCATAGCCGCCGAGGCCACCGTCCACGTCCGTGACTCCAAGGCCAGGGACGGCGGCCGGCTGGCGTTCGCCGGGAGCGCCTGGGCGGAGTTCCTGGGCTTCGCGGCGCGGCGCTAGCTAGTCGACGACCACCACCCGCGTCCCCTTCTCCGCGAACGCCCACAGGGCCGCGCCGTCCTGCTTGCCGGTGCGGACGCCGCCCGTCTTGATGCCCTCGGCGACCGGCGGCGGCGAGGAGCCGTCGACGGCGTTGCTGAAGGCGACGAAGACGCCCGACTTGCCCGCGAAGTACATGATGTGCTCGATCTGCACCCCGTCCGAGCCCTTCGTCGGGTCGGCGACGCGCTGGGAGATCGCGTACGCGCCCGGGTCGGGGCTGACCGTGCCGGGCCAGACGGGGAAGGTGCGGGACGGCATGCCGCGCTCGTCCATGAGCCAGACGCGTTTCTGGCCGAGGGAGTAGACGACGCGGCGGCCCGTGCCGGAGTCGGCCGGGGGCGCGGGCGGTGCCGTGTGCTTGGGGGAACCTGCCGCGGGGTGCTTGCCCGCCGAGGCCGACGGGCTCGGGCGGGCGGACGCGGCGACGGGGTGCTCACCCTGGTCCGCCTGGGCCGCCAGCACCCCGACCGCGACGACCGCCGCGACGGTCAGGCCGCTGACCCAGGCCCACGAAGGTATTCGGGCAGGCATGGGCACGCATCTCCTCGGCTACTCAGCTGTTCGGCCCCGGGAACCGTCGGCTCATCGTACTGTGGGCCGCCTCCCGCGCGGTTCAGTCCAGCACCGGCAGCAGCTCGGGCAGGTGGCCGTCGGAGGCCGCCGCCGCTCGCTGCCGTTCCTCCGGGACCTCGCCGTAGAGCGTGGTGCGCGGCCGGGCCGGGCGGCCCGCCGCTTCCGCCACCGCGACGAGGTCCTTGACCGACTTGTAGGAGCCGTAGGAGGAACCCGCCATGCGGGAGATGGTCTCCTCCATGAGGGTGCCGCCCAGGTCGTTGGCGCCGGAGCGGAGCATCTCGGCGGCGCCCTCCGTGCCCAGTTTGACCCAGCTCGTCTGGATGTTGGGGATCCAGGGGTGCAGCAGCAGGCGGGCCATCGCGGTGACCGCCCGGTTGTCGCGGACCGTGGGTCCGGGGCGGGCGATCCCGGCCAGGTAGACCGGGGCGTTGGTGTGGATGAAGGGGAGGGTGACGAACTCCGTGAAGCCGCCCGTCTCCTGCTGGACGCGTGCCAGGGTGCGGAAGTGGCCGAGCCAGTGGCGGGGCTGGTCGACGTGGCCGTACATCATGGTCGAGGAGGAGCGGATGCCCAGCTCGTGCGCCGTCTTCACGACCTCGATCCAGGTCGCGGTGGGCAGCTTGCCCTTGGTCAGGACCCAGCGGACCTCGTCGTCCAGGATCTCCGCCGCCGTCCCGGGGATGGTGTCCAGGCCCGCTTCCTTGGCCGCCGTCAGCCATTCGCGGATCGACAGGCCGGTGCGGGACGCGCCGTTGACCACCTCCATGGGCGAGAACGCGTGCACGTGCATGCCCGGGACGCGTTCCTTGACCGCCCTGGCGATGTCGAAGTAGGCCGTGCCGGGCAGGTCGGGGTGGATGCCGCCCTGCATGCAGACCTCCACCGCGCCCACGTCCCAGGCCTGCTGGGCGCGGTCGGCGACCTGGTCCAGGGAGAGGGTGTAGGCGTCGGCGTCCGTGCGGCGCTGGGCGAAGGCGCAGAAGCGGCAGCCGGTGTAGCAGACGTTGGTGAAGTTGATGTTGCGGGTGACGATGTACGTCACGTCGTCGCCGACCGCCGCCCTGCGGACGTCGTCCGCGATCCGCGTGAGGGCGTCCAGCGCCGGGCCGTCCGCGTGCAGCAGGGCCAGGGCCTCGGCGTCGGTCAGCCGCGTCGGGTCGTCGGCGGCGGTGCGCAGGGCCTCGCGGACGTCCGTGTCGATGCGCTCGGGTGCCATGCCGGGCGCCGCTGCCTCGCGCAGGGCGTCCCAGTCGCCGTAGACCTCGTCGAAGTCGGCACGGCGGTCGGTGGTGCGGCCCTCGGAGTCGATGGAGGTGTGCAGGTCGGTACGGCCGGACGCGGTGAACGCCTCGTCCGGTTCCTGCCAGGGGCGGCCCTCGACGGTCGCGCCCTCGCGGGCCAGACCGGTGGCGGGGTCGGCGAGGGCGCTCACGTGCGGGAGGAGGCGGGGGTCGAGCCAGGGTTCGCCCCGGGTGACGAACTCCGGGTAGACGCAGAGCCGTTCGCGTAGTTCGAACCCGGCGGCGGCGGAACGCTCGCGCAACTGGTCGATCTGCGGCCAGGGGCGTTCGGGGTTGACGTGGTCGATGGTGAGCGGGGAGACGCCGCCCCAGTCGTCGATACCGGCCGCGATGAGCCGTTCGTACTCGCCGTCCACGAGGTTGGGCGGGGCCTGGAGGCAGGCGGAGGGGCCCATGATGTGCCGGGCGACGGCGACCGTGGCGACCAGGTCGTCCAGTTCGGCGTCCGGCATGCCGCGCATCGCCGTGTCCGGCTTGGCGCGGAAGTTCTGGATGATCAGCTCCTGGATGCCGTGGTGGGCGCGGGCGACCTTGCGCAGCGCGAACAGGGACTCCGCGCGCTCCTCGTAGGTCTCGCCGATGCCGATCAGGATCCCGGAGGTGAACGGGACGGAGGAGCGGCCCGCGTCCTCCAGGACCCGCAGCCGCACGGCGGGCTCCTTGTCCGGGGAGCCGTGGTGCGGGCCGCCGGGCTCGGACCACAGGCGCGTCGCCGTGGTCTCCAGCATCATGCCCATGGACGGCGCGACGGGCTTGAGGCGCTGGAAGTCCGTCCAGGTCATGACGCCCGGGTTGAGGTGGGGCAGGAGGCCGGTCTCCTCCAGGATGCGGACGGAGATGGCGCGGACGTAGGCGATGGTGTCGTCGTAGCCGTGCGCGTCGAGCCATTCGCGCGCCTCGGGCCAGCGGTCCTCGGGCTTGTCGCCGAGGGTGATGAGGGCTTCCTTGCAGCCGAGTTCCGCGCCGCGGCGCGCGATGTCCAGGACCTCGTCGGGGGACATGAACATCCCGTGTCCGGCGCGGCGCAGCTTGCCGGGGACGGTGACGAAGGTGCAGTAGTGGCACTTGTCCCGGCACAGCCGGGTCAGCGGGACGAAGACGCTCTTGGAGTAGGTGATGACACCGGGGCGGCCGGCGGCCTCCAGGCCGGCGTCCCGCACCCGGGCGGCGGAGGCGACGAGGTCCTGCAACCGCTCGCCGCGGGCCTGGAGCAGCACCGCCGCCTCGGCGACGTCGAGGGCGACGCCGTCCCGGGCACGTTTGAGGGCGCGACGCAGGGAGTTCTCGGTGGGGCCGGTTCCGGAGGTCGCGGAAGTCGTCATCCTCCGAGCATACGATCGCGTTGACCAGCGGCGGCGGGGGTGGGCGCGCGGCGCGGGGGCAGGCGCGCGGCATGAGGGCAGGCGCGCGGTGTGAGGGCAGGCGGGGACCCGCACGGCCCCGCTCGGGCAGTGGCGGGGACCCGCACGGTCCCGCTCGGGCGGTGGCGGGGCCCCGCACGGACCCGCCCGGCCGCGCGCCGGTGGCCGCGTGATCTGCCGCGCCGCTCCCCTCGGCGCCCGCTCCCGGCCCATGGCGTTGCCGTGGGGGCCATACCCCGGGTCCGGTCCGGCCGCACCGCGACCCGCTTCCCGGCACCGGCCCATCACAGGTCAGGCACCTCCTCGGCCCGGCACCGGCCCCAGGGCCCGGCCGAGGCCCTAGGCTGACCGCCCATGACCCGCCACAGCGAGCTGAAGCACCGGGTGGTCACCCGCTTCCAGCGGTACGTCGCCAACCCGGTCAACCGGCGCCTGCCCTCGCAGACGCTGCTGGAGACCACCGGCCGGGTCTCCCGGCTGCCCCGCCGCACCCCCGTGGGCGGACGCCTGACGGACGGATCCTTCTGGATCGTCTCCGAGTTCGGCCACCGGTCCCAGTACGTCCGCAACATCGAGGCCGATCCGGCCGTCCGCGTCCGCATCCGGGGCCGCTGGCACCACGGCACCGCCCACCTCCTGCCCGACGACGACGCCCGGGCCCGGCTGCGCCGCCTGCCCCGGTTCAACAGCGCGGCGGTACGCGCCTTCGGCACGGACCTGCTGACCGTCCGGGTGGATCTGACCGACTGAGGCGCCTCCGCAAGCGGAGAGCGTGTGTGGGCCTTGTGAGACCGGGCACCACGGCCTGTGATCGCTGTCTCCCGGAGCTGACGCATCTGCCATGAACAAGGCAAACTGGCCTCTCGGTGATGGAAAGTTCGGCAGCGGCCAGGGAGCAGCGATGGACGGTGTACCGCGAGTACCGGAGCAGCGGCGTGCCGAGCGGTCGGCGGCGCTGCGCTTCTGCGTACTCGGGCCGGTGCGCGCCTGGCGCGGCGAGGAACCGCTGCCCACCGGCTCACCGCAGCAGCGGGCCCTGCTCGCCGCGCTGCTGCTGCGCGAGGGGCGTACGGCCACGGCGTCCGAGCTGATCGACGCCCTGTGGGGCGAGGAACCGCCGTCGCAGGCACTGGCCGCGCTGCGCACGTACGCGTCCCGGCTGCGCAAGGTCCTCGATGCCGGGGTCCTGGTCAGCGAGTCCGGCGGATACGCCGTACGCGGCCTGGGTGAGGGCGCGCTGGACCTGGGGGCGGCGCAGGACCTCGCCACGGAGGCGGAGAAGGCCCGGGCGGCAGGGGACCTGCACCGGGCGCGGACGCTGCTCGACCGCGCGCTGCACCTGTGGGACGGCGAGCCGCTGGCCGGCGTGCCCGGCCCGTACGCCGAGGCCCAGCGGGTACGCCTGCACGAGTGGCGGCTCCAACTGCTGGAGTCACGCCTCGACATGGACCTGGAACAGGGCTGCCACAGCGAGGCCGTCTCCGAACTCACCGCCCTGACCGCGGCCCACCCGCTGCGGGAGCGCCTGCGCGAACTGCTGATGCTCGCGCTGTACCGCAGCGGCCGGCAGGCGGAGGCGCTGGCGGTCTACGCGGACACCCGCCGGCTGCTCGCCGACGAACTGGGCGTGGACCCGCGCCCGGAACTGCGCGAGTTGCAACAGCGGATCCTGCGCGCCGACCCCGCCCTCGCCCAGCCCTCCGCGCCCGCCCCGGAACCCTCCGTCACGCCCGTACGGCCCGCCCAACTCCCGGCGACCGTACCCGACTTCACCGGACGCGCGGCTTTCGTCGCCGAACTGGGCACCATGCTGGCCTCGGCCGACGGCCGGGTGATGGCCGTGTCGGCGCTGGCCGGGATCGGCGGCGTCGGCAAGACGACCCTGGCCGTCCACGTGGCGCACCACGCCCGGACGGCCTTCCCCGACGGCCAGTTGTACGCCGACCTCCAGGGCGCCGGGCAGCGCGCCGCCGAACCGGAGACGGTCCTCGGCTCCTTCCTGCGCGCCCTCGGCACCGCGGACTCGGCGATCCCCGACTCCCTGGAGGAGCGGGCGGCCCTGTACCGCTCCGTCCTGGACGGCCGCCGGGTCCTGGTCCTGCTGGACAACGCGCGCGACGCCGCGCAGGTCAGACCCCTGCTGCCGGGCACGGAGGGCTGCGCCGCGCTGGTCACCTCCCGGGTGCGGATGGTCGACCTGGCGGGCGCGCACCTGGTCGACCTGGACGTGATGAGCCCGGAGGAGGCCCTGCAGCTCTTCACCCGCATCGTCGGCGAGGAGCGGGTGGCGAGCGAACGCGAGGCCGCCCTGGACGTGGTCGCCGCCTGCGGCTTCCTGCCCCTCGCCATCCGCATCGCCGCCTCCCGCCTCGCGGCCCGCCGCACCTGGACGGTCTCCGTCCTCGCCGCCAAACTGGCCGACGAGCGGCGCCGCCTGGACGAACTCCAGGCGGGCGACCTGGCGGTGAAGGCCACCTTCGAACTGGGTTACGGCCAACTGGAACCGGCCCAGGCCCGCGCCTTCCGCCTGCTGGGCCTCGCCGACGGCCCCGACATCTCCCTGGCGGCGGCAGCAGCCGTCCTCGACCTGCCCGTCGAGGACACCGAGGACCTGCTGGAGTCCCTGGTCGACACCTCCCTCCTGGAGTCCGCCGCCCCCGGCCGCTACCGCTTCCACGACCTGGTCCGCCTCTACGCCCGAGCCTGCGCCGAACGCGACGAACGCCCCCCGGGCGAACGGGACGCGGCGATGTCGCGCCTGCTGGACTTCTACCTGGCCACGGCGGCGGGGGTGTACGCGATCGAGCGGCCGGGGGACCGGCTGGTGGACCACCTGGAGGAGACAGCCGTCCCGGGGCTGGTCTTCCCCGATCGCCGCGCCGCGCAGGACTGGCTCTACGCCGAGGCGGTACCGCTTCTGGCCTGCGTACGCCAGTCGTCGGGCGGTACGACGCTGCGCCGGGCCGTCGACCTGCTGTGGGCGGCGGTCGACCTCGCCGAGTCGGGGGCGAACTCCAAGGAGTACGAAGCGGCCGGGGCGGCCCTGCGCGACGCGGCGCGGGCGGCCCGCGACAGCCGCGCCGAGGGCCGGGCCTGCCTCGTGCTGGCCAACGCCCGCCACTGGTCGGGCCAGTTCGGCCAGGCCGACCTGGAGGCACGGCAGGCACTCGCCCTCTCCGAGGCCGCCGCCGATCCGCTGCCGTGCTGCTGGGCGGCGAACATCCTCGGCGCCTTCGCCTTCTACCAGAGCCGGTACGCGGAGGCCGAGGAGCACCTGGAACGGGCCATCGCGGACTTCAGGGCCTGCGGCGACCTCTCCGGCGCGGCGGCGGCACTGTGCAACCTCTCGCGCCTGCACCTGCAGACCGGGCGGGCGGACAGCGCGGTGGACCTGGCCCGGCAGGGCACGGAGATGTACGAGGGGCTGGGCCATCTGCTCAAGGCCGCCAACGGCCATTACGCGCTCGGCATGGCGCTCGGCAAGAACGGCCAGCCGGCCGACGCCACCGAGCACCTGCGCCAGGCCCTGCACGTGTTCCGCACCAGCAGGCAGCGGCTGTGGGAAGGCATGACCCTGTTCCGGCTCGCCGAGGTGGACCTGCTCGCCCAGCGCCCCGCACAGGCGGCGGCCAACGCCGAGATGGCCCTGACCCCGCTGCGGGAGATCGGGGGCGAGTGGCGCCGCGGGAACGTGCTGACCCTGCTCGGCAAGGCGCTCGACGGGATCGGCCAGGCGGGCCGGGCCCGGGTCTGCTGGCAGGAAGCGCTGGAGATCTACGAGCGGTCGAACTCGCCCGAGGCAGCGGACGTGCGGACCCTGTTGGCCCCCGCGCACGCGACCTGATCCGCGTCCGGCGCGTCCGGCGCGTTCATCGAACGTTTATCGCCGCACGGCATGCTCGTCGTTGCCGGGCCGTCGCGTCGGGGGGCAGGCGGACCGGCGGGGAGACCGGCTCACTCGCGATCTAGAGTGGGCGGCTCCAACGGCCCATCCGGGCACACTCGGGGGAGTGACCGGATGGGCCGCCCACAGCTTGTACGCGACCTTCAAGGGGAGGCACCACCACCATGAGCGACGCCACCAAGGACGAGCCGGTCGTCAAGCCGGACAACACCCACATCACCGACGCCGCGGCCGGTTCGGAGATCAAGCCGCTGAACACGCACATCACCGACGCCGAGGCCGGCACCGAGGTCAAGCCGCTCAACACGCACATCACGGACGAGAAGGCCTGACCGACCGGAGCCACACGGGGGGACACGGGGGCTGGGGGGGGCTCGGGGGACACGGGGGACACGGGGGATCGGCCGCGGCGGCGCGGAGGGGGAGCCGTCGCGGCCGACGTGTGTCCTGGACCTGTCGCCGGGGTCGGTCACTTCGGCGTTCGCGTACGGCTTCTTCTTCGTGCCGTGGGTGTCGTCGTCGTCCGAGTCGTACCGGCGCCCGTGGCCGCGGGAGAAGCCCGTCAGGGCGGGCACCACGACCGCCGGCGCCGCCGTGAGCCTGCGTCCGCGCCCCCGTGTTCGCAGGCGCGGCACCCTACCCGGTGGTGCGTGCCGTGCCCGTGCCCTTCTCCGCGTCCAGGGCGTACACGCAGCGGTCCTTGCTGCACGCGTACACGACGCCGTCCCGGACGACCGGGGAGCCGGTGATCTCGCCGCCGGTCGCCAGTTTCCAGCGCAGGCGGCCGTCGTCGGCCTTGAGCGTGTAGAGGAGGTGGTCGGTGGAGCCGAAGTGGATGCGGCCCTCGGCGACCGCCGGGGAGCCGACGATCTCGCCGCCGGACTGGAAGCGCCACTTGGGCGTCCCGGTCACCGCGTCCAGGGTGTACAGGCCCTTGCCGCTGCCGACGTGCACGTGTCCGGCGGCGACCAGGACCGGGTCGACGCAGGAGCGGGCCTCGGTGGCGATGCGCCAGCGGTCGCGGCCGTCGGTGGCGTCCAGGGCGTAGACGGTGCCCAGGTAGTCGGCCAGGTAGACGCCGCCGCCGGTGACCGCCGGGCCGGGGGCGAAGGCGGGCGGGGAGAGGAAGACGGCGGGGGCCTCGAAGTGCCAGCGGACGTGGCCGCTCGCCACGTCCAGGGCGAGGACACGGGTGCCGGCCGAGACGTAGACGTAGCCGTCGGGAGCGGCCGTGATGCGCACCGGTACGCCGCCGCAGGAGGCCGCGTCCCCGATCGGGTAGGACCAGCGCTCGTCCCCGGTGCGGGCCTCCAGGGCGCGCAGGCGGGCGTCCTGCCAGACGTAGACGGTGCCGTCGTGGAGGGCGGGGCCGGCCTCGGGGGACTCGAAGTCGCTCTGGCAGCCGGTGATCTCCCACAGTTTCTGGCCGCCGGCGGCCTCCCGGGCCTGGACTCCGCCGCCGCGGGTGCCGGTGACGACGGTGCCCCGTTCGGCCTTGATCGAGTACACCCAGGCGTCGGTCTGCTGCCGCCACAGGTCGGCGCCGTCCCGGGCGTCCAGGGCGAACAGGGTGGGGCCGTCGGAGGCGTGCACGCGGCCGTCGGCGACCGCCATGGACCAGGCGACGTCCCGGGTCTTGAAGCGGCGCCGGCCGGTGGCCACGTCGAGGGCGTGCACCTCGAAGGAGGTGACGTAGACGAGGTCGCCGGCGACGGCGGGGGTGCCCCAGACGTCGTTGGACATGCGGAAGCGCCAGGGGCGCCAGCCGGGCGCGGTCTCCGGCGGCACGATCGGCGCCGCCTGGACGACGGGTGCGGCGCCG
Organism: Streptomyces sp. NPDC056160; assembly: GCF_042268205.1. Taxonomy (NCBI): domain Bacteria; kingdom Bacillati; phylum Actinomycetota; class Actinomycetes; order Kitasatosporales; family Streptomycetaceae; genus Streptomyces; species Streptomyces sp. NPDC056160. Next base: position 12,482 of record NZ_JBHJUW010000041.1, on the reverse strand, counting down.
GGGCGCGGTCTGGACCAGGTGGCGGTGAGGCCCGCCTCCGGCGGGGGCGCCTTGACGGCGGCGGCGCGGGCGTCGGCGACGCGCGGGCCGGGACCGATGGGGACCTGGGCGCCGGCCAGCCGCACGGGGCCGGTGTCGGGGGCGCCGACCGGCGCGGGCATCGCGGGCAGCGGCGGGGCGGCCTGGACCTGGGCCGGGGCCGGGACGACGGGGTCGTAGGAGGGCGGGGGCGGCGGCGGTACGGCGGGCCGGGCGCCGTTCGCCGGGCCGCCCGAGGTGGGCGGCGCGGTGAGGCGTCCGCCGCGGCGGGACTCGATGAGGCCCACCGCCTGCTCGGGCAGCCAGGCCGAGGCGGTACCGCTGTCGTCGGAGCCGGAGCCGAAGAGGTGGGGGGCGAGCTGGGCCTGGAGGTCGGCGGGGGTGGGGCGGCCCGCGATCTCCATCTGCATGCAGGCCTCGATCAGCGGGCGCAGCTCGTCCGGCATGCCTTCGAGGTCGGGGCCCTCGCGCAGCAGCATGAAGACCGTCTCGACCGGGTTGGCGCCGTGGAAGGGCGGGTGCCCGGTGGCGGCGAAGACGAGCATCGAACCGAGGGAGAACACGTCGCTCGCGCCCGTGACGCTGCGCGAGTCCTTGGCCTGCTCGGGCGACATGTAGGCGGGGGTGCCGACGGCGACGTTCGTCATGGTCAGACGGGTGTTCGAAACGCCCGAGGCGATACCGAAGTCGATCACGCGCGGCCCGTCCTCGACGACGAGCACGTTGGACGGCTTCAGGTCGCGGTGGACGAGCCCGGCTCCGTGGATGGACTGGAGCGCCTCCGCGACGCCCGCCGCCAGCCAGCGCACCGCCTGCACCGGGAGCGGACCGCACTCGGTCACTATCTCTTCCAGGGAGGGGGCGGGGACGTAGGCGGTGGCGAGCCAGGGCACGGCGGCGCGCGGGTCGGCGTCGACCACCGCGGCCGTGTAGAAGCCGGAGACCGCCCGCGCGGCCTCGACCTCGCGCGTGAAGCGGACCCGGAAGAGCTGGTCCTCGGCCAGCTCGGTGCGGACCGTCTTGATCGCCACCCGCCGGCCGGACGCCGAGCGCGCGAGATAGACCAGCCCCATGCCGCCGGCGCCCAGCCGCCCCAGCACCTCGAACGGACCGATCCGCCGCGGATCGTGCTGCGTCAGCTGATCCACCACTTGCCTGCCACCTCCCCGTACGAGCCGCGTCACCTCCGTGTGTACGCGGCCCCCGTGCAGCGTCTCACCACCGCACCGCCGTGGCGGCACGCACTCCGATTCTTCCTGGCCGCGGCACTGGTTGCGAACCCGCCGACGAATCGGGATGTCCTGGTGCGTTTCCGGCGCAAAACGACGGTTTCCCGCCGCCGAGACCGTGTCCGGAGCGCGTTTTCACCTCTCCTTCACGACTTTCACCGCTCCTTCCGGCGCATCCCCACTGCGGCTCCGGTGCATCTTCCGGTGCAGCTCCGGTGCCCCTTCAGTGCACCTCCCACTGCCCCTTTCACCGCTTACACCGCTTTCACCGCTTTCACCGCTTTCACCGCTCCATGACGGCGAAGGACGCCCCCTGATCGTCGACGACGACCGCGACCGTCGCGTACGACGTCTCGAAGGGCGGCACCTGGACCCGGCCGCCGAGCCGGACGACCGTGTCGAGGGCGGCGCCGACCCCCTCGACCAGGAAGTGGACGACGAAGTGCGGCGGCATCTCGGCCGGGAAGACGTCCGCGACCGGGGCCCGGCCGAAGTCGGGACGGGCGTCCCGGCCGAACAGCGCCTCGTGGAAGAGGCCGCCGTAGAAGGTGTCGGCCGCCTCGGTGTCACGGGTGTAGAGCTGGGCCCAGCCGAAGCCGCCCGGCCGGTGGCGCACGCCGAAGCCCGCGTGCCGGCCCGGCTGCCACAGGCCGAAGACGGCGCCCTCGGGGTCGGCGGCCGGCACGGCCGTGCCGTAGCGGCCGACCTGCCGGGCCTCCCCCACGATCTGCCCGCCGCCCGCCCGGATCCGCGCGGCCAGCGCACCGAGGTCCGGGGCGGCGAAGTACACGGTCCAGACGGTGGGCATCCGGCCGTCCGACTTCGGGGTGAGCGCGGCGACGGGCTGCCCTTCCAGCAGGGCCAGGACGGAGCCGCCGTAAGCCTCCTTCTCCTCGAAGGTCCACCCGAAAAGCGCACCGTAGAACCGCCGGCCCGCGGCGGTGTCGGGGAGCTGCGCGTCCACCCAGCAGGGGACGCCCTCCGTGTACGCGGATGCCCTGTTTTCGGCCATGCCGTCAAAGTAGCCGGGTCTCCCGCACCCCGCAGACCAGGCACACCAGCCTCCCGGCGCCCGCGCACCCCATTTGCAGTCGGCCGAATCGCGCTCCCATCACCCCTCGGTAAGCTGACGACATGACAGGACAAGTGCGTACCGTCGACGGCCGCGTGGCCGGCCGGCGAGGGCAGGCGACCCGGCAGAAGCTGCTCGACTGCCTCAGCGAGATGCTCAGCTCCTCCCCCTACCGGGATGTCAAGGTCATCGATGTCGCCCGGAAGGCGGGCACTTCGCCCGCGACCTTCTACCAGTACTTCCCGGACGTCGAGGGCGCCGTCCTGGAGATCGCCGAGCAAATGGCCGCCGAGAGCGTCGATTTGACCGGGTTGCTCGAAGGCCGGTCCTGGGTCGGCAAGGCCGGCTGGCAGACGGCGCAGGAACTCGTCGACGGGTTCCTGGACTTCTGGCGCCGCAACGACGCGATCCTGCGCGTGGTCGATCTCGGGGCAGCCGAGGGCGACAAGCGCTTCTACAAACTCCGTATGAAGATCCTCAACGCGGTGAACGGCTCCCTCTCGGATTCGGTTGCCGAACTCCAGTCCAAGGGCAAGGTCGACAAGGACGTGAACCCGGCGGCGGTCGCCGGTTCGCTGGTCGCGATGCTCGCCGCGGTCGCCTCGCACCAGAAGGGTTTCACCTCCTGGGGCGTCAAGCAGGCCGAACTCAAACCGAACCTCGCCCTGTTGGTGTACCTCGGTGTCACCGGGAAGAAGCCGACGAGATAGCCGGCCCCTCGGCCCCGGGCCCTTTTACGGCACCTCCAGGCCACAAGTCCTGTCAGGCAGGCGGCGGTTCACCCGGGTGGACCGCCGCCTGTCGCGTTGCGGGCCGCTTCGTGCGGGGCGTCTCGCGCGCCGCCGCGGAACGGCACCGGGCGATACTCGGGACATGAACACGGAACTCGACTCCCTGCTCAGATCCCTTCGCGTGTGGGACCCGGAGGTCACCGAGCTGCCCGCGTTCGACCCGCGGGAGGCGCCCGCCGACCCCGTCGCCCTGTTCACCCGCTGGTTCGCGCGGGCAGTGGCGGCCGGTGAGCGGGAGCCGCACACCATGTCCCTGGCCACGGCCGACGAGGCGGGCGACCCGGACGTCCGGATCGTGATGCTGCACGGTGCCGACGCGGAGGGCTGGGCCTTCGCCACCCACGCGGACAGCCGCAAGGGCCGCCACCTGGCCCGCCGCCCCGCCGCGGCCCTGGTCTTCTACTGGCCCGTGCTGGGCCGCCAGGTCCGGGTACGGGGCCCGGTCACCGCCGCACCCCACGCGCAGGCACGGGCTGACCTGCACGCCCGGTCGGCCGGGGCGCTGGCCGCCGCCCTCACCGGCGCGCAGAGCCGCGTCCTGGACTCCCTGGACGAACTGGCCCGGGCGTCGGAGGCGGCCTGGGCCCTCGCGGGGCGCGCGCCGGACACGGACGCCCCCTCCTGGACCCTCTACCGGCTGCGCCCCACCGAGGTCGAGTTCTTCCAGGGCGACGCGCGGCGCCGCCACGTACGCCTGCGCTACCGCCGCGCCGAGGAGAAGCAGGGGGAGCAGGAGGAGCAGGAGGGTCGGGAGGAACAGGCCGGGCAGGATGCCCAGACGGGCCCGGAGGCCCAGGCGGCCCCGGAGGGCTGGGTGCGGGAGCTGCTGTGGCCGTGACGGCACCGCCGCCCGCCCACACGCACACACGTCACCCGGTGGCGTCGCCCGCCTCGAAGCCGTGCACCGCGAAGTCGGACACCGGCCGGTAGCCGATCCGCTGGTACAGGCCGTTGCTGGTCGGGTTGGCGAGGTCGGTGAAGAGCAGCACCTCCGCCGCGCCCGACGCCACGGCGACCCGGCTGACCTCCGCCGTGACGGCGCCCGCGTACCCCCGCCCCCGCAGGTGCGCGGGCGTGTAGACGGCGTTGACCCGCACCTGTCCGGCGACCACCGGCGAGGTCCCGGCCATGGCGACGGGCGTCCCCTCCGGGGTCTGCCAGAACGTCACGGCGCCGGAGTGCGCGTGCTCGTCCGCCCAGTCCCGCGGATCCCGCACGGCCGTCTCGCCGACGGCGGCGCAGAAGTCCGTGTACCACCGGGCGAGCAGTTCCCCATCCGCCGTGCCGGCCACCCGTGCCCGCCCCGGCGGGACGGGCCGCGGCACGGTCAGCCCGCCCAGCCGGTAGAGCCGCAGCCGACGCAGGACGGTGGTGCGGGCACCGGTGTGCCGGTGCCAGGCGGCGGCGAAGGCGGCGGCCGTGTCGTGATCGGCGTTGACGCCCGTAAGCCCCCCGGTGCCGGCCCCCTCCCGCTCCCGCCCGGCCAGCAGGGCCGCCAGCGCGTCGGCCTCCGCCTCGGTCAGCTGGGTGAGGACGAGCGGGTGCGGGGGCGTACGGAAGAAGGAGGCCCGCACGCCGCGCGCGCCCGCCCCCTCCGGTTCCCCTTCCAGCACGCCGAACTCGGGGGCGCCGTCTCCGTAAGTGCGTCCGCCGCGGGCGCGCAGGTTCTCCGTGACGGTCAGGTGCACGGTGTGCTGTGCGGGCCGGGAGCGCAGGAACTCCCCTGCCCACGCGAGGAATTCGTCGAGATCGGGGGTGAGGTACCAGTCGTCGCGAGCCATGCTTCATGATTCCGTCCGGCCGCCGGGCCCGCATCCGGATTTCGCCGGGGCGGCCGGGAGACCCAGGGGGCGTCGGGCCGCCGGACCAAGGGGGCATCAGGCCGCCGGGCCCGGATGGGTCAGCGCGGCGCGGGCGGCTCCGGCTCGGGGTCCGTGGCCAGGCGGGCGTGCAAGTGGCAGTCCCGGAAGGCGTCGTAGCGCCCCGCCTCCCACATCGCGCCCCGCGCGGTCCCCTCGTAGAGGTAGCCGCACCGCTCGGCGACGCGGCAGGACGCCTCGTGGCCGACGGCGTGGTCCAGCTCCAGGCGGTGGAGGCCGAACTCCGTGAACGCCCAGCGCCCGGCCAGGAGCAGCGCCAGCGTGGCGACGCCGCGCCCGCGTGCCTCGGGCAGCACCCAGTAGCCGACCCGCCCGGAACGCATCGGGCGGCTGATGACGGCGACGCTGACGTGCCCGAGCGTCGCGCCGGTCGCCTCGTCCGTGACGCAGAACGGCACGCCCGTGCCGTCGCCGACGCCCTGGAGGTGAGCGGTGAGGGATTCGCGGGCGTCGGCCAGGTCCCGTTCCAGGATCAGCGGTGTGTTCCAGCGCCGGAACTCCGGATCGGACCGCCCGCGCAGCCAGTGCTCCAGGTCGGCCTCGGACGCCGGGTCCCAGACACGCAACCGGAGGCCGTGACCGCGCAGTTCGGGGGCGGGATCGGCTAGGAACTTCTCACGTATCTCGGCCATCCGGCCATTGTGGCCGAATGAGCGGGGTCACCACATCCGAGTGACGCGCCGTCGCGGCCCGGTCCCGCGTCGCCGCCGTCCGGGGGTTCCGCCTCGCAACGATCCGGGAGCTCCGCGTCGCGACAGCCCGGGAGCTCCGCGTCGCAATCGAGTACGCACCGCGTCCACGCGTGATCAATCCGCAACCAATTCCGGTCTTGACCGAGACCCATCAAGCGGGGGCGTGGTTACGCTCGCGCTCATGGCCGACTCCCCGTCCACCGCCGCCGCCTCCGCCCCCGCGCCGGAGCGCACCGACCGCCCCGTCTACGTCGTCGGCGGCGGTCCGGGCGGCCTGGCCGTCGCGCACGCGCTGCGCGCGCGGGGCGTACGCGCCGTCGTCCTGGAGCGGACCGACCACGTCGGAGCCTCCTGGCGCGGGCACTACGACCGGCTGCGCCTGCACACCACACGGCGGCTCTCCGCGCTGCCCGGCCTGCCGATGCCGCGCCGGTTCGGCCGGTGGGTGGCGCGCGACGACGTGGTGCGGTACCTGGAGAAGTACGCCGAACACCACGAACTGGAGATCGTGACCGGCGTCGAGGTCTCCCGCGTCGAGCGCACCGCCGACGGCACCGGCTGGCTGCTGCACGCCACCGGCGGCCGGGAGCTGACGGGCGCCGCCGTCGTCGTCGCCACCGGCTACAACCACACGCCCCGCCTGCCGGACTGGCCCGGCCTGAAGGCGTACCCGCGCGAGCTGCGGCACGCCTGCGAGTACCGCTCGCCCGGCCCGTACGCCGGCCGGGACGTGCTCGTCGTCGGCGCCGGCAACACGGGCGCCGAGATCGCCGTCGACCTGGTCGAGGGCGGCGCCGCGCGGGTACGGCTGGCCGTGCGCACCGCCCCGCACATCCTGCGCCGGTCGACCGCCGGGTGGCCCGCGCAGTACACGGGCGTCCTGTGCCGGCGGCTGCCCGTCGCGCTCGTCGACCGGCTCGCCGGGCCGCTCACGCGGCTGAGCGTGCCCGACCTGTCGGCCCACGGCCTGCCCCGCCCGGACACCGGTTTGTACTCCCGGGTCAGGGAGGGCTCGATCCCGGTCCAGGACGTCGGCCTGATCGACGCCGTCCGGGCCGGCCGGGTCGAGATCGTGGCGGCCGTCGAGGGCTTCGAGGACGGCGAGGTCGTCCTCGCCGACGGCGAGCGCGTCCGACCGGACGCCGTCATCGCCGCCACCGGCTACTCCCGGGGCCTGGAGCCCCTGGTGGGGCACCTCGGCGTGCTGGCCCCCGACGGCAGGCCGGCCGTCCGCGGCCCGCGCACCCCGGCCGGTGCGCCCGGCCTGTACTTCACCGGCTTCACCAATCCCATCAGCGGCATGCTCCGCGAACTGGCCCGGGACGCCGGGAGGATCGCCAAGGCGATCGCCCGCACCCACCGCTGACCGCCCGGCTCGGCCACGGCGCCCCCGGCCGCCCGCCCCGCCCTAAGCGATCGCCGGGGTGAGCGCGCGCGGCCGGCGCCGGATCACCAGGACCATCAGCGCCGCCGCCGCGCACAGCGCCCCGGCGGCGTACCAGACGACGTCGTACGAGCCGAAGACGTCCCGGGCGACCCCGCCGAGGTAGGCGACGACAGCGGCGCCGACCTGGTGGGAGGCGAGGACCCAGCCGAAGACGATCGCGCTGTCGTCGCCGTAGTGCTCCCGGCACAGGGCCAGGGTGGGCGGCACCGTGGCGACCCAGTCGAGGCCGTAGAAGACGATGAAGAAGATCATCGGCGGGTGCACGCCCGGCGCGAGCAGCATGGGCAGGAAGAGCAGGGCGACACCGCGCAGGGCGTAGTAGACGGCGAGCAGGCGGCGCGGCTCGAAGCGGTCGGTGAACCAGCCCGAGGCGATGGTTCCGGCCACGTCGAAGACACCGACGACCGCGAGCAGCGACGCCGCCGTCGTGACCGGCATCCCGTGGTCGTGGGCGGCGGGCACGAAGTGCGTCTGGATCAGCCCGTTGGTGGAGGCCCCGCAGATCGCGAAGGAACCGGCGAGCAGCCAGAAGGGCCCGGTGCGCACCGCCCGGGCCAGCACGCCCAGGGTGCGGCGCGCGGCTCCCGGGACCGGGGGCGGCTTCGGTGTGAACTCCGGTGCGCCGTACGGGCGTACGCCCACATCGGCCGGGTGGTCGCGCAGCAGCAGCCAGACGAACGGCACGACGGCGAGCGCCGCCAGCGCCACGGTCACGGCCGCCGGGCGCCAGCCGTGCGACTGGACCGTCCAGGACAGGACGGGCAGGAAGATGAGCTGGCCGGAGGCGGAGGCGGCGGTGAGGATGCCGCTGACCAGGCCGCGCCGCTCGGTGAACCAGCGGTTGGTGACCGTGGCCGCGAAGGCCAGCGCCATCGAGCCGGAACCGAGGCCGACCAGCAGGCCCCAGCACAGCCACAGCTGCCAGGCGGCGGTCATCCACACGGTCAGGCCCGAGCCGACCGCGATCACGGTCAGCGCGATCGCGACCACCTTGCGGATGCCGAAACGATCCATCAGGGCGGCGGCGAAGGGCGCGGTGAGCCCGTACAGCGCGAGGTTGAGCGAGACGGCGGCGCCGATGGTGCCACGCGACCAGCCGAACTCCTGGTGCAGCGGGTCGATGAGCAGCCCGGGCAGCGACCGGAACGCCGCCGCTCCGATGATGGTGACGAAGGTGACGGCGGCGACGAACCACGCGCGGTGCACGCGTGCCCGGCGCCGGGGCGGCCACTGCGCCTCGGGGTCGATGGCGGATTCCGTTGTCTGGGTCACGTCATTCAGCTTCGCGGGCGGGGCTCCGCCCATCGAGTGGCCGGAAGGACAGCATTCGCTAGGATCGGGCCATGGACCCCGCCACGGGCACCGCCGCCGCCTCCCCCACCACGCGGTTCCGGCCGCACCGCGTCGTCGTCCTCGCGCTCGACGGACTGCTCCCCTTCGAACTGGGCATCCCGCACCGGATCTTCGGACGGCCCAAGGACACCGTGGGCCGACTGCTCTACGAGGTCGTCACCTGCTCCGTCCGGCCGCCGGGCCCGGTGCGGACGGACGCCGACTTCTCGATCGTCGTACCGCACGGGCCGGAGACCCTGGCCACCGCCGACACGGTGATCGTCCCGGCGTCGTACGAAGTCGGCCCGCTCTACGAGGAGGGCGTGCTGCCCGAGGACCTGGCCGCCGCGCTCGCGCACATCCGCCCCGGCACCCGCCTCGCCTCCATCTGCACCGGCGTGTACGTGCTGGCCGCCGCCGGCTACCTGGACGGCCGCCCCGCTACCACCCACTGGGCCGACGCCGAGCGCTTCCAGCGGCTGTTCCCGCACATCGACGTCGACGCGGACGTCCTGTTCATCGACGACGGCGACGTGCTGACCTCGGCGGGTGTCGCCGCGGGCATCGACCTCTGCCTGCACATGGTGCGCCGCGACCACGGCACCGCCGTCGCCAACGACGTGGCCCGCCGCACGGTCGTACCGCCGCACCGCGACGGCGGCCAGGCCCAGTACATCCACCGGCCGCTGCCGGACCCGCAGCTGGCCACGACGACCGCCGCCCGCGCCTGGGCGCTGGGGCGGCTGCACGAGCCGATCCAGCTGCGCGACATGGCCGAACAGGAGGCCATGTCCGTACGGACCTTCACCCGGCGCTTCCGCGAGGAGGCCGGGATCAGTCCGGGGCAGTGGCTCACCCAGCAGCGTGTGGAACGCGCCCGGCACCTGCTGGAGTCCACGGACCTGTCGGTCGACCAGGTGGCCGAGCACGCCGGTTTCGGTACGGCGCAGTCGATGCGGCAGCACCTCCAGGCGGCCCTCGGGGTGACCCCCACCGCCTACCGGCGCACCTTCCGGGTCGCGGGCGCCGGCCGGTCCGCATAGCCTTCCCGGCCCCCTCCGCGCCCTACGGCCCTGCCCTGTGGTCCTGTCCTCTGCCCTGTGACGCTGCCCTGTGGCGCTGCCCTATGGCGCTTCTCACAATCCGGGCGAAAAGGGGATTTCGGTGACGGGAGTCACCGACCGCGCACAGGTGTTCTGTCTATGTTTCGCCCATGCTGAAACGTCTGCGCTCCCTGCCGAGCCCCCGCAGGGCCGGGGCCCTCCTCGCCTGTGCCGTGACGCTGCTGTCCGCCGGCGCCCTGGGCGCCGCCGCGCCGGCGCAGGCGCAGAGCGGAGGCCGCGTGACCGCCGCCGTGCTCCCCCTGGACGACCCCGGCCGGCCCGGAGGGGCCGCGGGGGGCGGGCACGAGCCGACCGTGTACGGCGAGGACGCCCCCTACGACACCGCCAGCATCATCAAGGTAGACATCCTCGCCACCGCGCTGCTGCAGGCACAGGACGCCGGAAGGGCCCTGACCGCACAGGAACGCGCCTACGCGGAGCCCATGATCCGGCACAGCGACAACGCGGCGGCGAACGCCCTGTGGCGCCGGATCGGCCGGGCACCCGGCCTGGAGGCGGCCAACAAGCGGCTCGGGCTGACGGCGACGAAGGGCGGCCCCGGGGCCAAGTGGGGCCTGACCCAGACGACGGCGAGCGACCAGATCCGGCTGCTGCGCGCGGTGTTCGACACGAGCGGCAGTACCTCCGGCGGGAGCGGCGACGGCACCGGGAGTGCGCTGAACGCCGCCTCCCGCGCCTACATCCGGTCCCTGATGAACCAGGTCTCGGCCGACCAGGCCTGGGGCGTCTCGGCGGCCGGGTCCCCGTCGGCGACGGCGCTGAAGAACGGATGGCTGCAACGCAGCACCTCAGGGCTCTGGGACGTCAACAGCGTCGGCCGGATCACGGTGGACGGGCACCGCTACCTGGTCGCCGTCCTGTCCGACGGCAACGCCTCCATGAGCGAGGGCGTCTCGCTGGTCCAGCGGACCGCGCGCGCCGCCGTCTCGTCGGCGGCGTCCGGGCACTGACGAGGTCTGTCCACAGGCTGTGGACAAGATCCGGGTGGCGGCGCGCCCATGCCCGCCCCGAGCACGGCACCGCGCGCCGCCATCCGGTTCCGGCGCACCGACCCCACCCCCCTCACCCCTGAAGGGGCCGGCCCACGCCGACCTCACGACTCACACTCGCCGAGGGCCCCGACCCCTCCGGGCGCCCTTGGCGTCCCCTCGCGGCGAATCGCTGCCCCAAGCGTGATCAAACGGACACGGCGCGTCAACAGCCGCCCGGAGATTTGCCCGTTCTGCCGGGATCGCAACGGGCGCGCACAGAAGCACCCCCGGCGCACGGCCTCGCGCCGGCCGGGGGCGGGTGCCGGACCCGGCCCACCCGGCGCCGCCGACGTCACCTTGCGTCTGCCGGCGCCCGCTCGGCATCGCCCGGCGCCCGCCCGGCCCCACCCGAGGGCCCACTCGACTCCACCCGGCGCCGCCCGCCCCACCCCGCACCTCGACCGCTCCCAGCCGGGGCCTACACCACCTCGCACCTCGACCATTCCCAGCCGGGGCCTACACCACCTCGCACCTCGACCATTCCCAGCCGGGGCCTACACCACCTCGTACCTCAACCGCTCCCAGGCCGCGCCCTCACGGCCCGCGCAGCCCACGCTCTCCCAGCCCACGCCCCGGAGCCCCGCGCCCCGAGAGGGGGCGCCCTGTGCGGCCGCGCCCTGAGGGGCCAGGTCCTGGAAGGCCGTGCCCCGGTAGGCCGCCGCCTCCAGTCCGGTTCCGCCGCACACCGGCGGCTGACCGCCGCGGGCCGCGGGCGTCGCCGTCGCCGCGGGCGGCGGCGCCGCACAGCGGTCCAGTTCGCACCAGATGCGCTTGCCGGCGCCCTCGGCGCTCCAGCCCCAGCGGTCGGCCAGGCCGTCGACGAGGGCGAGACCACGGCCGTTCGTCGCCTCGTCGCCCGCACGGCGCGGCAGGGGCGCGCACGTGCTGGCGTCGGCCACCTCCAGGCGTACGGTGGCCGCCCCGACCGCCGCACCGGGCAGGGAGAGCCGCAGCACGGCCGGGCAACCGGTGTGCACCACCGCGTTGGTGACCAGTTCGGAGACGAGCAGGACCAAGGTCTCGGCAAGCGACTCGTCGGCCGCTATCCCCGACCGGGCGAGGCGCGACCTGGCCCACATGCGGGCCCGTCCCACCTCCGCGGGGTCGGGCCGGATCTCCAACTGCACCTGAAGCACCTGCACCGCTCACACCATCCGAACCGGCGGACCGACGACCCCGCGCCACCCGGGGGCCACGACCACAGCCATTCTCTGCATGGCCAGAACAACGGCCAGAGCAAGGGTCACGGACTGTGACTCCGTTGCCAGACAGCATGGTTGACGTACCGTCACCGCAACAAGCGCTTCGGGCATATTCCCGCGCGAAGGAGTACTCGTGCGGCATACTGTGCGACGCCCACCGCAGGGAATCGAACGAGCGGGCGACGCAGGCCGCCCGACCTCGTGAACAGCGGCGCGCACCGCCGGATCCTGGGCCGCCGCTCGGGCAACACCGGGACGGCTGGTCCTCGGAACCACTCGCATCTCACACAAGGTACCCGAGCGGGGCGGCGACTCCGGGACGTGACGAGACCCGGCCGGGACCGCCTCCCCGGGGCGACTCTCCGTGATCAAGGTACGGCGCGGTCCGCGCGAGCCGGATCCGGGCCGGGGGGCAGCACGGCCGCGCGGGCCCGTACGGCGTCCCGGCGCCTGCCCTCCACCTCAGCCGCCGCTCACGTTCCGTGACGACGGCGCCGGGCCGGCACCCGTGCCGCCCCGCCCGCCCGGGAGCGGCGGGGCGGCGAGGACTGCCTGGTGGGGACCGTACCGCGAGGCGTCCGACGGCGGGCGTGGACGGAGCGGCCGGGCGGGCGCGCGGGCCGGCGCGGGAGCGCTCCGGCGG
>NZ_JBHJUW010000040.1:0-65490 GCF_042268205.1 Streptomyces sp. NPDC056160 | reverse complement strand
GCGCCGGCCCCCTCCTTCGCGTACGGCGAGAACGGAGCGCCTCGGGACGCGTCCGTCAGGAGGCTGGAGCGGTCCCGCCCACGGGTGCGTGGGCGAAGTCGTCCGGCAGCCGTGGTGGAGGCCCCTGGGTCCACACCACCCGCAGCGCCGATGCGGAGATCCGCCAGCCCTCGTCCGTCCTGACCAGTTCGGTCTCGGTATGACCGGCGGAGACGAAGACGCCGCCCGAGCCGTCCGCCAGGACGTGGGTGCTCAACTGGGCGCCACGGGCCCTGGCCCGGGCGCCGTCGATCTCGATGACGGCATTGGTACCCAGGTGCACGGTGCGGTCGAACAGCGCCATGGCCCGTCCGACCCGGGCCAGCAGGGCGTCGCGGCCGTGGACGACGCCGACGGGCATGTCCGCGGTGACGTCCTCGGCGTGGAACGCGCGCGCCCACTCCTCGTCGAAGACCCCGTCGTCCAGGGAGCGCAGGTAGCGGTCCAACAGGTCGGTGATCTCGGCACGGTCGGTCAGGCTCCGCACCTGCCGCCGCATCTCTTCGGTGTCCATGCCCGCAGCCTCCTTCCTCAAGCGCGCTCGAGGTCAAGGCGGGGGCCACAACTCCTCAGAGGGTGTACGCCGGTGTGTGCCGGGCGGGCCGGCCCCCCCCGCCCACGTCGCGACTCAGGAACAGCTGCAGTTGCAGCAGTTCGGCGGCGGGGCGCAGCAGAAGGACGCACTCACTTCGGTCATGCCGTGTCCCGCCGTGAGCGACTGGCTGTGCTCGTCCTCGGCCAGCGAGCCGAGGTCGAGGTCCAGCGCGAGGTCGGCGACCGCCGCGGCGAGCGAGGGCGAACCGTTGCTGAACTCGTTCATCAGAACCCTCCTTCCCGTAACTGACGATGTGTCAACAAGACTGTGTCGACAACGAGTTCGGACCCTAGCGTGGCGATCGGCACTTGTGAAGGGGATGGACTAGACCATTGGGCTCGGCTAGGGTCGGCCACCGAGAGGCCACGAGTCGCGACTTCGGCGGGCGCTCGCGCGTCTGCGGAAGCACACATTCCCGTTGCAGCATCCGATGGAGGTGGCGATGAGGCCGAGACTGCTTCCCGACACACATCTGCTGCCCTCCGACCGAGGTGTGGTGATCAGCGGGCCCCGGCACACCGCGGCCTTCGCCGTGCCGGGCATGTACCCCTGGCTGGAGCGGCTGCGGCCGTTCCTGGACGGCGGCAGCAGCCTGGACCGGCTCACCGCCGACCTCCCGTCGCAGGCCGCGCGGCAGGTCCGCGCGCTGGTGGACATGCTGGCCCGCGAAGGCTTCGTACGCGATGCCACGGGTGATCTGCCGCACGGGCTCAGTCCGCGGGTGCGGGAACGCCACGCCGCGCTGATCGACTTCGTCGCGGCGCGTGCGGACTCGCCGGAGCACCGCTTCGAGCGCTACCGCGGCTGCGCCCCCGTGGTGGTCGGATCCGGACGCGTGGCGGGCGCGCTGGTGCTCGCCCTGCTCGCCTCCGGTGTGGCGCACGTCCGCCTGCACCTCGCCGACGAGGCGGGCCGGAGCGCCGAGCCCACGACGGACACGGCCCGGCTGCACGAATGCGTCGCGTCGCTCGAAGCGGAGGGCGGTTGCTTCCGCTTCGAGCAGCTGAACGGACCTCTTCGTGAACTGCCCTCCGACACGGGCGTGCTGCTGCTCGGCTCTGACGTGCTCGCCCCGGAGCCGGCAGCGCGGGCCCGCGCGCTGGCGGGGCGCGCCGGGGTCCCGTACGGGCAGGCCACGGGCCGGGGGCAGCACATCGTGATCAGCGCGGTGGACGATCCGGGCGCACCGAAGACACGGGGTGCCGGGCACGGCGCGTCGCGGTCACCGGCCCCCGGCGGGCCACCGGACAACGGGTTTGGGAGTGGCCCGGAGGCGACGGGCAGCACCGGCGGCAGTGGCGGGCGGACGCCGAGCCCCTACCTGGGCGGTCCGGTCGCGGCGCTCGCCGCCGACCGGCTCTGCCTGCACCTGCTGTACCGGATGGCGGGCCTGGACGGCTCCGACGGCGGCCGTCCGTCACCGGCGAGCGGGCCGACGGTGCTGGACCTGCTCACCGGGCGCTTCGACGACGCGGACGCGGTGTGAGGGAAGGAACGGGGAGAGCCCCGGTTGCTGGCGTGACCGGTGTGAACAGCGGGGCCGGCGGGCCTTGCGGGGCAGGCGTGTTGAACGGGACGACGTGTTCAGCAGCACAGGCGTGTTCAACGGGGCGGGCGCACTCAGCGGGGCAGACATGTTCGACGAGACAGGCGTGTTCAACGGGGCGGGCGTGCTGGACAGGACAGACGTGAGGGACGGGACCGACGCGGCGCAGCCGGCCGACACGGCCGCCCAGCCCGATCCGCTCGACTTGGCCGACGCGGTCGAAGCAGTTGACGCAGTTGACGCAGTTGACGCAGTCGCCGAGAGTCACGCGAGCGGCGGCCCGTTTCCGATGACGCTGTGGTCGGAGGCGGTCTACTCCCGCCGGGCCATCCCGGACACCCTCGCCGCCGGGTCCCCGGCCCCAGGCACGGCCGACGCGGGCCCCGAGGTGCTTCCCGACGGGCCACACCTGCCGTTGGCGCCGCCGCCGCTCCACCTCACCCCCTCCCCCGCTTCCCCGGCCGGCCTCGCCGACCCGGTCGTCCTCGCCGCGCTGCTGCACTACTCCTACGGACTGCTCCAGCACGATCTGACACCGGGCGGCCGCCCGCTCCACCGTGCGGTGGCCTCCGCACGCTGCCGCTATCCGAGCGAACTCACCCTGGTCACCCCCGAGGGGGCGTACCGCTTCGATCCGCTCCACCACCAGCTCGTTCGACGGCGCCGACCGGGCGACGGGGAGACGATCCAGCGGCCGGGTGATCCGGGCCCGCCCCGATACCTCGTGATCACCAGCCGGTTCGCGCGGACGGCGCGGCTCTACGGCGACTACGCCCCGCGGCTGTGCGCCCAGGAGGCCGGGATGCTGCTGGGCGCCGTGCACCTGGTCGCCGCCGCCCTCGGCCTGCGAGCCCGGCCCGTCGCCGACCGCGAGCGCCTGCTCGGCCTCTGCGCGAACGGGCCGCAGGCCGCAGGGGAACACCCGATGGGCTTCCTGGAGATCGGGCCGTCCGCACGGCACCCGACCGGTCGGGCCTGGCTTCCGCCCGACCTGGCCCCGGTGCTCCGCGCCCGCCACTCCGGTGCCGCGCTCTTCGACCCGGCCCCGGTGGCCGCCCCGCGGGCGCTGCTCGCCGACCTCGACGCGGCCCTCAGCGACGCGCCGTTCGGCGACTTCTCCTGCCATCTGCTGGTACGGCGTGTCGAAGGCGTCACGCCGGGCCACTACGTCCACGAGGGCGGTCGACTGCGTCCGGTGCGCGACGGCGACCCGCTCGCCCTGCTGGAGCAGATCGGGCAGACGGAGGGCCGGGTGTCGCTGAACTTCCGCGCCACCGCCTGCACCGCCTACGTCGCCGTCCGGCGCGGCAGTGCGGTGGCCCGGTACGGCGCGGACGCCTTCCGCAGGCTCCACCTGACCGCCGGCGCGGTGGCACACCGGCTCTGCGTCGTCGCGGCCGGCCACGGTCTGGCCGCCCGGGTGCACAACGGCTACGACGCCGCCCGCGCGGAACGCCTGCTCGATCTGGCGCCGGACGAGGAGACGGTGCTCTTCCAGGTGGCACTCGGCACGTCGCGGCGGAGCGCTGCCTTCCGCCTCCCGGTGGTCTTCTGATGGCCCCCGGCGCCCCGACCGCCCCCGCGGCCCCTTCGGCCACCGCTCCCGGCGCGGGCCCGCTCTCCGCCCCCGTCGGTGTGCGGATCGCCGGGCTCCCCGGCACCGCCCTGGACGCTTCCCGGATCCCGCGCAGCACCGAACTCGCCGCGCGGATCGTGTCCTTGGACCACCGGCTCGCCGCCGACGCGGAGTGTCTCGGCGCGGCGCTGTACGCCCTGATCGGCACGGAGCCCGCCCGCCCGTTCAAGGCACGGCTGGTGGGCCTGCGCCGCGCCGTCCACCAGGGCGCCCGCATCACCGCGCTGCTGGACCGGACAGCCCCGCCGCACGTGCTCGGGACCGGCCTCACCGGGCGTCTCCACCGGCACTGCGCCCGGCACCGCACCCGGGCCGTGCTCTTCGCCGAGCTGGAGCACACCCTCGCCGCCGAGACCCGGTCCGCGGCGGCGGCCCTCGCCAAACTCGTACGGGACCCTGCGTTCGCCGCCGGTCTCGGTTACGCCAGCGCGGACCTGTACGACGACGTGCTGCGCTGGAGCGAGCGCGACGGGGCCGGCCGACGGCCGCTGGACGGGGCGGCGGTCCGGCTGGCCAAGTACGCGGCCCGCGCCATGGCCAAGCCCAGCCCGCTGACCACCTTCGCCGCCGCCGGCTTCGGCCGTTGGGCGGCGGACGCGGACGCCACGGTGCGCCTGGAGAGCACCGTCCGGACCGAGGTGGCCGAGGCCAGTCTGCTGCCGCTGTCCCGGATCGCCGCCGCTGTCGCCCTCCTGCCCGAGCTGGACGCGGCGGTACGCCTGCGGGTCAACCCGTGGGCCACCCGCGTGCGCTCCGCCGGCGGAGAGGAGCAGTGGCTGTTCACCGCACCGGGGCCCTCCGGCGAGGTGCGCGCCCTGCCCGCCACGCCGGCCCTGGACGCGATACTGGCGGCGGCCCGCGAGGCCGGGAGTCCGCAGCGGTTGCGTGCCCTGCTCGGCGCGCCCGAGCCGGGGGCCACCACCGCCACCGGGGTCACCACCACCGGTGGCGCCATCAACTCCACCGTGTACACCGCCACTTCGAACGGGGGCACCGCCGCTTCGAACGGCGGCGCGGACGCAACGACCTCCGGTACCCACGGCGCACCGCGCGGCGCCGACATCACGACCGGCTCTGCCCGCATCTCAGCCGACGGCGCCGACGGCTCGACCGGGGTTGCCGCCGCCGACGCCGTCCTCGCCCGCCTCGTCCGGCTCGGCCTGCTGGAGATCCGGCTCGGCCTGCCGGACCAGGAACTCGACGCGGCCTCGCTCTGCGACTGGCTCTCCCGGCACCTGCCCGCCGCCGGGCGCGACGACCGCGTCCGGCCGCTGCTCGCCGACCTGCGCGCCGTCCGCGACCGCACGGACGCCGCCCGAGCAGCCACGCCGGGGTCCCACCGGGAGATCGCCGCCACCGTGCACGCCCGCACCACGGACGCGGCCCGCCGGCTCGGACTGCTCGGTGGGACCGAACGACTGGAGCGCGGGACGCCGTACTTCCACAACACCCTCGCCGCCGGCACCGCCGCCGCCCTCGATCCGGCCGCCTGGCGGACGGCCCTGGACGATCTCGCCCTGGTGCCCGCGCTGCTCGCCCCCTTCGACACGCTCAGCCCCCGGCGCGAAGCGCTCCGGCACAGCGCCTCGACCGCCTACGGCCCGGGTTTCGTACGGCCGCTCACCGGCTTCCTCCAGGACTTCGGCGCCCGCTGGGCCGAAGCCGGGCACGAGCCACCCACCGAGCGTGACGTGCGGCGCAGCGACGAGCTGCGCCGTCTGATCGCCGACGCCCCACCCGCCCCCGACGGCACGGTCCGCCTCGCTCCGCGTGCCGTCCGCCAGCTCTGCGGCACCTGGCCCGATCCGCACACCGCGGGCGACCGCCATGCCTGCTACGTCCAGACGCTGCCCGACGGTGGAGCCGGGCCGGCCCTGGTGCTGAACACGGTCACCTGCGGTCACGGCACCGGCCTGACCCGGATCGCCCGCCAGCTCGGCACACCGCACCCGTGCCCGCCGGCCACCGAGGAACCCGCCCGCGACGACTCCGAAAGCGCCACACTCTACGCGGAGTTCGACGCCACCTTCGGCAGTGCCCTCAACCAGCGTGCACCCGCCACCCGGTACGCCGTCGACCTGGACGGCGCCACCTCGCACCGCCCCGCCGGCCAGCTGATCCGCCCCGCCGATCTGGACGTCGTACACGATCGGCACGCCCGGCGCCTGCGCCTCGTCCACCGGCCCACCGGCCGTGACGTGAGGCCGCTGCACCTGGGCCTGCTCGCCACACCGCTGCTCCCGCTGCCGGCCCGGCTGATGATGGAGGTCTTCGGCCAGACCCCGTACACCTTCTGGTCGGACTGGCCGCAGTTCTGGCAGCTCCTCGGGCCGGTCCTGAGCGACCCCTCGCACCGGGACCCGGAGCCGGCATCCGGTGCGGGCTGGACGAAGGTGCCCCGGCTCGCCCTGGGGACCGTGGTGCTGCGCCGCGCGGCATGGTTCGTCGACGTCGGCCGGGCGCCCGCCCGCGCCGCCGGGGAACAGGACGCCGCGTACCTGGTCCGGGTGCACGCCTGGCGCGTGGCGCTCGGCCTGCCCCCGTGTTGCTTCCTGCGTGTCCTCACACCGCGGCCCGCCGGGGGCTTCACCGGCCCGGCGCTGCACGACAAGGACCGCAAGCCGGTGTACCTCGACTTCTCCCATCCTCACCTGCTGCGCATCTTCGAGCGGGCGGCGGCCACGGGCCGGCCGCTGCTGCTCACCGAGGCCCTGCCCGACCTCCACGACGCGCCGGCCGGCCGGGACGGCCGCCGGTACGCCGCCGAATTCCTGATCGAACTGCCCCCGGCCGGGGTGGGAGCGGCGGAACGGGGGGCGCGGACATGCTGAACCGTGAGCCCTCGGGCGTACCGGACCGGGAGTCCGAGGGCCGGTGGGTCAGCGCACACGTGTTCACCGCGCACCCGCTGGACCTGGTGGTCCGCGAACTGGTCCCCCGGGTGTCCGAAGAACTGCGCGGGCGTGGCCTGATCGACCGCCACTTCTTCCTCCGCCACTGGCAGGGCGGTCCCCACCTGCGCCTGCGGGTGCGCCTGACCGCGCCCGCGGCCGAGTCCGCCGCGCGCGACGCCCTGGCCGCGCACGCCGCCGCGTTCTTCCGCACCCGGCCGTCCTCGCGGCCCATGTCGGAACATCAATACCATGTGCTCGCCGCGCAGTTGGCCGCGCAGGAACCGGAGAGCG
This sequence comes from Streptomyces sp. NPDC056160, assembly GCF_042268205.1. NCBI lineage: Bacteria > Bacillati > Actinomycetota > Actinomycetes > Kitasatosporales > Streptomycetaceae > Streptomyces > Streptomyces sp. NPDC056160. The sequence continues at coordinate 58,489 of NZ_JBHJUW010000040.1, read as the reverse complement.
AGCCCGGGACGCCGGCCCCCAACAACAGCCTGGCCTTCTGCCCCTACCGGCCCGAACACACCAAGTACGGTCACGGCGCCGCGTTACGGGTGGTCGAGGAGTCCTTCGCCACGTGCAGCGAGCTGGCCACCACCGCCGTGGTCGAGGGGTGGGGCACGGCGCGGCGGATGGCGCACTGCTTCGCCCTGCTGGCCGGCAGCACGGACACGACCGCTTCCTCGCCCCACCCGCCGGCTCCGGACGTGGTGGCGCAGTACCGGCACCGGCGCGCCGCGCTGCTCGGCGTGGCCCGCGCGGCGCGCCGGACGGCCACGGCAACGGCAACGGCAACGGGGGCCGTACCGCCCGGTGCCGGTCCGGCCTTTACGGACCCGGCTGGTACCCCTCCGGCCGATGCCGACCCGGTGACCCGGTGGCTCGACTCCTGCCGGCACGCCCAGCGGCAGGCCGCCGACCCGGCCCGGCTGGCCGGCCACCTGACCCATCTGGCGTGCAACCGCCTCGGCGTACGGCTCGACCAGGAGGCGACCTTGCGCGGCCTGGCCCTGCTCGCCGTGGCGGAGCTGACCGGCGGCGGCCCCGCGATCCGTCCCCTGACCGAGTACGGCTGAGCGCGACCGGCCCGACGGCAGGGCGCCGCACGAGGCCGACCGCACCCCACCCGGAACCGGGCGAACGGCAACCACGAAGGAGGTATTCCGCATGGCAGACACCCCGCCTGTGGCCGAGTCGCAAGGGCGCGCCGAGCCGCAGTGGCGCGCGGCCCACATCGCGTACTTCGGCGAGGGCACCGACCAGCTGATCCTGCGGGCCGTGCGGCCGGTCATCGAGCGCTGCGCCCGACACGCCGAATCGGCCTACGTGGTGCGGCACTGGCGCCGCGGGCCGCATCTGCGCCTGGTGTTCCGGGCCACGCCCGCCGTCTTCGCCGAGGTGGTGGAGCCCGCCGTCCGCGAACTGGTCGGCGGCTATCTGCGGGCGTGTCCCTCCAGGGGGCCCGCCGTCGACGAGGGCGCCCTGCTGCCGCTGCACCGGCGTCTCGCCGCCGCCGAACGGGAAACCGGCCCGCTGACCCCCTTCTACCCGGACAACTCGATCACCTGGGAGGAGCACGACCGGCGGATCGACGTGCTCGGCTGCCCGGTCGGCGCCGACGAACTCGCCCTTTTCTACGAGTCCACCAACGACCTGCTCTTCGCACACCTGGAGTTGGTCGCGACGGGTCTGCCGCGCGAGACGCTGGCCCTGCGGCTGATGCTCGCCACCGCGCACATGCTCTGCCGGCACCCGCGGGACCCCTCGATCCGGCGCGGGTTCGTCTCCTTCCGTTCGCACGCCGAGGGCTACCTGAGCACGGCCGGTCCGCAGGCGCGGGAGGCTTTCGAGCGGCGCTACACGGCCAACCGGGCGGTGCTCACCGCGCAGGTGCGGGCCGTGGTCGCGGCCTTCGACTCCGCCACGGCCGAGACGGGCACCGTCGAGACCGGCACCGCGATCGAGCCGGGCGGCACAGCGGCGTTGCGTCACTGGGTGGCCGCGATCGACCCGCTCGGCGAGCGCTGGACCGCGCTGTACGAGGCCGGTGAGATCCCCGAGGCGGACATCCCGGACGACGAGGAGAACGGGTTCGGCGACCTGCTCTCGGCCAGCCCGCTGCACCGGGCGATCAGCGGCAGCGCCACGTACAAGCGGATGATGTACCGCGATCCGCGCTTCCTGCGCTACCGCCTGATGCTCAACTACACCTATCTCCACCTCTCCCGGCTCGGCCTGCCCGGTCTGACCCGCTACCTGCTCTGCCACCTCGCCGCCGACGCGGTGGAGGAGGTCTACGGGGTCAGCGCGCTCGACCTCGTCCTGGCCACCGCCGAGGACGCCGGCGGCACGCCGACGGCGGCCACCGCACCGGCGCGGGCCCGCTGATGAGGGCCGCCGCACCGGCCGCGCAGCCCGACGCCTACCCCCCGACCGCCGAGACCGGCGGGGTCGCGGCACGCCGGTACCACGCCCGGTACGGCAGTGTGCTGCCCGCCATCGACCCGGCGGCGGGCAGCGCCCCGCCCGCACACCGGCCCGGCACGCCCGTCCTCCCGCTGCCGTTCCCGCCGGCGTACCCGTCGGCCCCGGCAGGGCAGGGGCCGTCCGGCGGCGTCGAGTGCCTGGGCGCGCTTCTCGCGGCGCTGAACGGCGTCACCCGGGTCGACTGGACCGGCACCGGCCCGTCCGCGGGCCGGGCGGTGCCGTCCGGCGGCGGCGCCTACCCGGGCGAGGTGTACGCGGCCACCGCCTTCGGTCTGTGCCACTACCTGCCGACGGCCCACGCCCTGGAACTGCTCACCGGCACCGACCTGCGCGCCGACCTCGCGTGCTCGCTGGCCCTGCCGCCGCGGGAGCGACCGGAGTTGCTGCTGCTGATCAGTACCCGGCTGGAGGCGAACCTGGCCCGCTACGGCCCGTTCGGCCACCGTCTGCAGGCGCTCGACACCGGCGTACTGACCGGGCAGGCGCTCACCCTGCTGGAGCCGGCCGGCGCCGCACCGTGCGCGCACGCGCTCGTCGCGGACGAGGAGTCGGGCCGCCTGCTCGGCCTCGACCCGGAGGCGGAACGCGTCCACGCGGTCGTCACCGCCGGGCCGGTCGGCGCGATCGCGCCCGACGCTCCGCTGCTGCGCCGCCGTACGGCCCGGTCCGGTTTCGAGCCCGCGCCCGTCCCGCTGGCCGCCGTGCTCGCCGTCCTGGACCAGGCGGCCCGGCCGGTGCCCCTGGACCACACCGTGCCCGCCGACCTCGACCTGTACGTGGTCGCCAACCGCGTCACCGGGCTGGCAGCCGGCTGCCACCGGCGCGACCCGCGCTCCGGACACCTGGTCCCGGTCGCCGACGGCGTCGGCGCCCGGCGGCTTTTCCCACCCGGCGGACCGGGTGAGCTGGCCGGTTTCGAGGCCGCCTGCGCGGTGGTGGTGACCGGCGACTACGACTCGGGCTACCCGGTGTACGGGGACCGCTGGTACCGGATGCTCAACCTGCGGGCGGGCGTCCTCGGCCAGCGGATCGGCCTGGCCGCGGCCCGCGCCGGGCTCGGCGCCGGACTCCGCTGCGACGTCGACACCAGGGCCGCCGACGCCGCCCTGCGCGCGCCCCGCGACCGTACGACGCTGCTGGCGGCCCTGATCGGCCCGGAGCGCGGCGCCGGGACACCGGCCCACCAGCTTCTCGGGCCGGGAGGTCCGCGGTGACCTCCCCGGGCCCGTCGACCGCAGCGTCCCCTCCCCGGCCGAGGACACAGTGATCACCTCCGACTCCGTTCCCCTCCTGCGCCCCGACGTCTTCCTCACCCCGAGCGGCAGCGGCACCGTCCACGTGCGCTCCAGTCGCGGCACCGATCTGATCGCCGCCCCCGGCATCGCCGGATGGCTGGACCGGCTCACACCGTTCCTGGACGGCACCCGCACGGTGGAGCAGTTGCTGGGCGGCCTCGACGAGGCCCGTCGCGCGGTGGTCCTGCGCGTCCTGCGGATCGCCGACGCGCACGGACTGCTCGCGGACCTGTCGGCCCCCGGCCCGGGCCCGCGCGCCGCCGCCTACCCGGGGCTGCGGGTCCTGCTCCTCGGCGCCCCGGCCGGCGCCCGCGCGCTGGCGCACGCGCTGCGGCTGACCGGCCTGCCCGGCACCACCGCGGTCGCCGACCACGCGGCGGCCCGCGCCGCCGTGGCGGCCGGCGGGCATGACGCACTGCTGCTGGTCTCGGCGGGCGGCGATCCGCGGTCCGTCGCCCGGCTCGACGAGGACTGCCGCGCGCACGGTCTGTGGTTCGCCGCCGCCGTCCACGGCACCGGCGCCTGGTGGCTGGGCCCGTCCCTCGCGCCGGGCGCCGACCGCACCGCCGGCGGCTGGCTGGGCGCCTGGCTGCGCGTCCACGGCTCCGAGGCCGCCGACCGTGCCGCGGACACCCCTCACTCCATTCAAAGCCTGGCCGACGGCGCCCAGTTGGCCGCCACGCTGCTGGCGTACCGCTTCCAGCAGGCCTTCCTCGACCCGGGCGCGCCCGAACCGCTCGTCCGCCTGGACACGGCGACCCTGACCACCACCCGCCACCGCTACCGTCCCCATCCGGCCGCGCTGCCCGCCGCCCCGCAGTCCGCCGAGCGGTTCCTCGCCGGGATCGCGGCCCTGCGCGACGGTCCGGCGGTGGACGCCGAGGAGTTCTCCCGGCGCGCCGCCGACTGCATCGACCCGCGTGCCGGGCTGCTCGCGGACCTGGACGAGGGCGCGCTGCCGCAGTTCCCCCGCCACGCGTCCGGTGCCCTGGTCCGCGACCCGCGCACCGGCCGGGCCGCGCACCGTGTCCACGCCACCGGAAGCGACTTCACCGCCGCGCGCCTGCGCACGGCGCGGCGCGCGCTCCAGCACTACGCCCAACTCGCCCTCGATGAAAGGCGCTTCGTTGCCACTGCCGACGGCCCCGCGCTGTGGGGCTGGTGCCCGGAGCGTGGCACGGCCCACCTGGTCGCGGTGGCAGCCGTCCGGGCGCGGGACGGACGGGCGCCGCGCGGCCTCGGCTCGGGCGGCACCTTCGAGGAGGCGGTCGCGGCGGCGCTGGGCGACCTGCGCGGTCCCGTACGCCGCGCGCTGATCGTCCCGCTCGACCACGACCCGGCCGCCACCGAGGTCCTGCCCCACCTGCTGAAAGCGGTGCGCTGCGATGACTGAGACCCTCCGGCCGGCCGCGGCACGGCTGCACCACGACGGCGGCCTCGTCGGCCGGGCCGTCGCCCGCCGCCTCGACGCCGTACCACCGCCGCGGGCCGGCACCCGGCTCCTCGCGGCCGACACACCTGACGCCGCGGCGGTTCTCCTGCGGGATCCGGACCTCGGCGAAGGGCCGTTCCTGCCCGTCGTCGCCGAGCTGGACCGCGTGGTCATCGGCCCACTGGTCCACTCCGGCACCCCCGGCTGCCACCGCTGCCTCGCCGCCCGCCGCGCCGGGGCCCGGGCCGACGCGGCCGAACAAGCGGCTCTGCACACCACTTACGGCAGCCGTCTCACGGGCATGGTCTCTCCCCTGCTCACCCCGCTGTCCGCCGACCTCGCCGCCTCCCTCGCCCTGCGCGGGCCGACCGCCGCGGACCGCACCGATCGGGCCGTCACCCTGCTCCGCCTCGCCGACCTGGAGATCACCCGCCACACCTTCCTGCCCGACCCGCACTGCCCCCACTGCGGTGCTCTGCCCGACGACTCCCCCGCGGGCGCGGCGATCGTCCGGGCCGCCCGGCCCAAGCCGGACCCGGCGGTCCTGCGGGTGCGGGACCTGCGGGCGGAGTGGGGGGAGCTGGAGGCGCGTTACGCCGACGACGAGACCGGCGTCCTCAAGGGGCTGCGCTCGCGCGGGCTGCACACGCTGCCGTTCGCCGAGGCCAAGGTCGGCCCGCCCGAGTCGGTCGACGGCGGTTACGGCCGCGCGCTCGACTTCCGGACCGCCAGGGTCACCGCCGTCGCCGAAGCGCTCGAGCGGCTCGGCGGAGGCCGCCCGGGAGGACGGCGCACGGTGGTGCACGGCAGCCACCGCGAACTGTCCGCCCTGCACCCCGGCGGCGTACTGGACCCGGCGACCACCGGCAGCCACGAACCGCACCGCTACCAGGAACCCGGCTTCCCCTTCCAGCCCTACCACCCCGACCTGGAACTGCCCTGGGTGTGGGGCTACTCGCTCACCCGCGAACAGCCGGTCCTCGTCCCCGAACACCTGGCCTACTACCGCCTCGGCCGGCACCGCCCGCAGGCCGCCCGGCCGTTCGTCTCCGAGATCTCCAACGGCTGCGCGCTCGGCGGCTGCGTCGAGGAAGCCGCCCTGTACGGCCTCCTGGAACTCGCCGAACGCGACGCCTTCCTGCTCACCTGGTACGCCCGGCTGCCCGCCCCCGCGCTCGACCTGCGCACCGCGCGCGACCGGCGGATCGGCCTGCTCGCCGACCGGATCCGCGACAGCACCGGCTACCGCGTCGAGGTGTTCGACGTGACCGGGGCCGAGGGCATCCCCAGCTTCTGGGCCACCGCCGTCGACACCCGCCCGGACGCCGCCTCCGGCGCCGGGGCGGCGCAAGCCCGCCCCGGATTGCTGTGCGCCGGCGGCTCCGGGCTCGATCCCGAGCGAGGGATCTTCGGCGCGCTGCACGAACTGGTCACCGCCGTCGAGGCGTACCGGCTGATCTACCCGCAGCGCACGGAAGACGCCGCCCGGATGCGCGAGGACCCCGAGCAGGTCCGCCTGATGGACGATCACGCGCTGCTCTACTGCGACCCCGTCGCCGCCCGCCGCCTCGACTTCCTGCTCGCACCCGGCGGCCGTCCGCCGGACCGCCACGACGTGCGGGAACTCGCCGACCGCCACGCCTGGCCGCGCCACACCGACCTGCGCGCGGACCTCGACGAGCTGGTGGGACGTTTCGCCGCGTCGGGCCTGGAAGCGATCGTCGTCGACCAGACGACCCCGGTCCACACCGCCGCCGGCCTGGCCTGCGTCAAGACCCTCGTCCCGGGCCTGCTGCCGATGACCTTCGGCCACCACCTGCGCAGGATCACCGGCCTGGACCGCGTCCTGACCGTCCCCCACACGCTCGGCCGCACCGCCGCACCGCTCCGTCCCGAGGAGGTCAACCCGTATCCGCACCCCTTCCCGTGAAGGCAGCCGTTCCCGTTCCCCCGACCGCGCCCGCGCGGTGCGCGGGCGCACGCACCCGCCACGCCGCGCGCGGTACATGACGGCTTCTTCAGCGGGTCGGGGCCGGACGCCCCTTCGCACCTGGCCCAGGACGACGCCCTCGCCCGCACGGTCCACACCAGGACCGCGGCCCTCCTGAGGGTGGTGCCCCCTCACGCGCCGGGGCCCCGGCTGACCTGCGCAGGGCAGCGCCTCACCCAGGGGCCTGCTGTGAGCGCCTGGGCAGAAACCCGACGAGCAGCAGGGTCAGGACGTACAGGGTGGCACAGACGGCGAAGATCAGGTGTGCGGCGGTGAAGCAGGACTGCGGGGACGGGTGCCCCAGCCGGGCGAAGAACGCGGTGCCGAGGGCGGCGACGCCGATGGCGTTGGCGAACTGCTGGACGGCGTTGAGCATGCCCGCACCGGTGCCGACCTCCTCGGCGGTGGCGTCGCCGAGGATGAAGTCGAACAGCGGGATGAACACCAGGCCCGCACCGAAGCCGGTCAGGAACAGCGACGGGGCCAGCCTCCACACGGTGATGCCGGTACCCCAGTGGCCGGTGGACCACCACAGGGCGAGCAGGCCGGTCACGGCGATGGACAGCCCGATGCGCAGGGCGGCACGCCCCAGCCTCTCGGCGAGCGCGCCACCGCCGAACAGGACGGCGACGGTGGTGCCGAGGGCCCACGGAACGAGCGTCAGGCCGGTGCGCAGCGGCGTCCAGCCCATGCCGAGTTGCAGCAGCAGGTTGATGACGAGGACGAACGCGCTCAACGCGCCGTAGAAACCGGCGACGACCGTCAGGCCGGCCACGAAGGTGCGCTTGCGGAACAGGGACGGTGCGATGACCGGGTGGCTGCTGCGGCGCTCGGAGACGACGAACAGCGCGATCACCACGACGGAGGCCGCCATCATGGCGTAGCTCCAGGCCGGCCAGCCGAGTTCGCGTCCCTGGACGAGGGGGACGATCAGCAGGGCGGAGCCTGCCGTGAGCAGGCCCACGCCGGTCAGGTCGAGGCGGGCGCCGGGATCCTCCCCGCCGTGTCGGGGCAGCGCGCGCCGCCCGAGCGCGAGGGCGAGTATCCCGAAGGGCACGTTGATCAGGAAGATGGAGCGCCAGCGGCTGCCGAAGAGGTCGAGATGCAGCAGCCAGCCGGCGAGGATCGGGCCGCCGACCGTGGCCAGGCCCATGATCGGGCCGAACGGCATCAGCGCCTTGCGCAGGAGTTCGGGCGGGAAGACGGTCTTCACGAGTGCCATGCCCTGCGGGATCAGCACGGATCCGAACAGCCCCTGCAGGAGCCGGGCGAGGATCAGGAAGGCGGGACCGGGGGCGAGGCCGCAGGCCAGCGAGGTCAGCGTGAACCCGGCCATGCCGATCAGGAACAGCTTGCGGCGGCCGATCAGGTCGCCGAGCCGTCCCGAGGTGATCAGGCCGATCGCGAAGGCGGCGGTGTAGGCGGAGAGCACCCACTGCAAGGTCGTCGGCCCGCCTCCGAGGTCGGCCCGGATGGACGGCCCGGCGAGGTTGGCGACGCTGGAGTCGACGAGATCCATGATCTCGCCGAGCAGGACGACCACCAGCACGAGCCACGCGCTGCGCACAGACAGCACGGCGGGCGCCTCGCGGTGCGAGGAGAGTCGGTCAATAGTCACGAACAGCATTCGACACAGGAACAGCGATCGTGTCAATAGAATAGTGTTCGTTCGACTATAGAACAGTGTTCGTCAGTTCCGGAACGACGTTCGCCGCTCTGCTATGCTCGGGACATGCCACCGACTCCTCAGCAACGGCGCGCAGCGCGGCATCATCAGCCCGTTCCCGGCGCCGGCGCGCCCTCGACGCGAGGGCGGCGGGCGAAACCGATCACGGTGGACGCCATCGTCGACGCGGCGCTCGACATCGTGGCGCGCGAGGGCTACGAGGCCCTGACCATGCGTCGCGTGGCAGCCGCCCTGGAGACCGGACCGGCCTCGCTGTACGCCCACGTCGTCAACAAGGACGACCTGGACGAACTGCTCATCGGCCGCCTGTGCACCGAGATCGACCTGCCCGAGCCGGACCCCGCCGCCTGGCGGGAGCAGATCACCGGCATCTGCATCCAGATGCGCGACCTCTACCTTCGCTACCCCGGCCTCTCCCGGGCCGCGCTCGCCGCCGCTCCGACCAACGAGGACACGCTGCGCCTGAGCGAGAGCATGCTCGCCATCCTGCTGGCCGGCGGCATCGCCCCGCAGACCGCCGCCTGGGGCATCGATTCCCTGACGCTCTACGTCAACGCCTACACCCTTGAGATCTCCCTGGTCAGCCACTCCGGCAACGACTGGGTCGTCAGCCGGGAGGAACTGCTGGACCGGTTCTCCGGGCTGCCCGACAGCTTCCCGCAGACCAGGCGTTACGCCGCCGAACTCACCGCCGGCCACGGCCACGAGCGCTTCGACTTCACCATCGAGCTGCTGCTGGACGGTCTCGCGCGCCGCTGAGCTTCTCCTTCCTCGAAGGCTCGGGCGCATCGCCGGGAGGCGGCCGCCCGGGAACCGGGAGTACCGATTCCCGGGCGGTCGGCTGATGCGCGTTCCGCTGCCACGGCAGGCGCGGCCCCCACCGCTGACGCGCCTCGCGGTGGTGAACGCGGGGATCGGGGGCAGAGGACGAGAGTGATCTTCATACCCGTGGAGGAGGGGGACCCGCCCGCCGTGAGCACGTCCACCACCCGCCGCATACGCGGCAGCAGACGCCGGCGCTCCTTCGATCTCCGCGCGACCGCTGTGTTCTTCGCCCTGCTCGCACTCCTCCTGGTAGTGCTGGGGTTCGTTGTGCGCGCGGCCGGTGCCGTCGCCGAGCGGCGCCCGGTCTGGACCGCCGTCCTGTGTCTGGTCGCCGCCTCGGCCGCCGTGCTCGCGCTACGGGGCCGGCGCCGTCGGCACCTGGCCGAACATGCCGCCCAGCAGGCCGCCGCCGCGCTCCAGGAGGCCACGCGGACGGCGCTCGACGCGCTGGAGGCCCCGGCCGAGGAGTGCCCTCGCTGCCGCGTCCCCACGGACGGCACGCCCGCCGACGACCGAGCGCCTGTCGACTACGAGGCTCTGGATCCCGACGAGTTCGAGCAGGCCGTGGCGGCTCTGTGCGAGCGGGACGGCTGCTCGTCGGTGGAGGTGGTCGGCGGGGCCGGGGATCTCGGCGCCGACGTCGTTGCCGTGGACCCGCAGGGTCGGCGCGTGATCGTCCAGTGCAAGCGCTACGGCGAGGGCAACCGCGTCGGCTCCCAGGAACTGCAACGCTTCGGCGGCACCTGCTTCACCGTCCACGAGGCCGATGTCGCGGCCGTCGTCACCACGAGCGAATTCACCGCACCGGCCGTCGAGTACGCCGCGCAGTGCGGGATCGTCTGCGTGGACGGGCAGGCGCTGCGGGCGTGGAGCGAGGGCACCGGCCCGACGCCCTGGAGCCTCGGTCACCAGACGCCGGCAGCGCCCTGAAACCCCGCCGGACGGCCCGACGCCGGTCAGGCAGCCGTTGCAGGGGCCGCCGCATGCGCAGGGGTCATACCGCGGTCCCGTCCGCGTTTCCCGGGCCGCCCGCGGCGAGCAGGCCGACGAGGGCGTCGGCGTGCGCGGCGCCGCTCTCCTCGACCACTTGGCGCACGCTCTGCGCCTCCCGTACCAGGGCGAAGCGGATCTGCCCGTCGGCGTCCGTGCGGTAACCGTGGACTGCGGGCCGGGGCAGTGAGTTGTAGGCGAAGTGGGTCGAGAAGTAGTAGGCACCGGTGTCGTAGAGGGCCACGATGTCACCGGGTTCGACGGCCGGGAGTTCGCGTCCCACGGCGGTGAGGTCACCGGCGAAACAGCAGGGACCCGCGATGTCGACGACCTCCGTCGCCCCCTGCTTGGGACGGCCCGCGGCGTCGTACAGCCCGGTCCGCAGGGGCCAGGAGTCCGGCATGAACACGGTACGGGTGGCGACCTGGGCGCCCGCGTGGGTGACGGCGATGCGCCGTCCGCCGGCGGACTTGGTGTACTCGACGAGGGAGGCGATCGTGCCGCTCTTGGCGAGCAGCGAGCGGCCGAACTCGGTGACCAGGCTGTAGCGGCCGTCGAGCAACTCGGGTACGGCGGCGCGCAGTTCGGTGACGTAGTCGGCGTAGCCGGGCCGGTCCTCGTCGCTGTCGAAGTCCACCGGCAGGCCGCCGCCGATGTCCAGTCCGGTGACCTGGCGGCGGCCGAGCGCCGCGTTGACGTGGTCCGCCAGTTCGTGGGCCGCGCGGATGCCCTGGGCGATGAGCGGCAGCGGGCAGCCCTGGGAGCCCACGTGGGCGTGGAGCCGGGACAGCCAGGGGCGGGCCGCGAAGGCGTCGACCACGGCCCGCACGGCTCCCTCGTCGCGCAGGGCGATGCCGAACTTGGAGGTGCTGGTCGCGGTGCTCATCGCGCCGATGGCACCGGCTCCCACCTGCGGGTTCACCCGCAGACCGACCGGGCCTGCCGGTGAGTGCCCCGCCAGCAGGGCGTCGACGCGGGCGAGTTCCTGGAAGTTGTCGAGGTTGACGGCGATACCGTGGTCGAGCGCGAACCGCAGTTCCGCGACCGTCTTCGCCGGGCTGTCGAACACCAGCCGGCCGGGAGGGAAGCCGGCCTCCAGCGCCAGCTCCAGTTCGCCGGGCGAGGCCACCTCGCAGCCCATGCCGGCCCTGGCGAGCAGGCGCAGCACCGGCACGAGTGAGCACGCCTTGGCCGCGAACGTGTGCTGCACGGTGGCCGGACCGGAGAAGGCGTGGTGCAGGTTGTCGACGGCGGCGAGGACGCCGTCCACGTCCAGCAGGCCGATCAGGGGCGACCGGGCGTCGAGCAGCCCTTCCTCGACAGCCGCGGCCAGCGCCGCCTCGCGCGCCGTACGCCGTCGCTGGGCCGAAGCGGAAGTCACGTCGGATCACACCTCACACATCCGTGGGAAGACAAGGCCCGGGCCGTGGGCCACACCTCGCTCAAGTGCACCGGGCGGTGCGGGACCGCAAGGACAGCTTCGGGTGCCGGTGCGGGGCACGTCTTCGTCCGCAGAGACCACGACTCACCCCGGGTGCTGTCCGCTCGCACAGAAAAACGATCACGACGTGGACGCCACTCGCTCCTCGCACGCACCGCACCGCTGTCAGCCGCCTCGCCGGGCGATGCGGAGGCCGAGGCCCGCCAGCAGGCGGCTCACGGGGTCGCCCATGTCGACGCCGAACAGGTCGCGGGCGCGGCGCAGCCGGTAGCGCAGGGTGTTGGGGTGCACGTTCAGCCTGAGCGCCGCGGCACGGGTGTCACCGAAGGCGTCCAGGTACGCGGCGACGGACTCGCCGTACGCGGAGCCGTGCTCGCGGTCGTGCGCGACCATCGCGTGCACCGGCCCGGACATGGCCTGCCAGGTGGGTTCGACGCTGTCGAGCACCCTGAGCAGGGCGGCCTCGGAGACGACGTCCCGGTACACCGCCGAGGCGGAGGCCAGGGGCCCGGCGGGCGCCGTGGTCGCCCGCTCGCGCAGGACCCGTACCACCAGTTCGGCGGATTCGCGGGAGGCGGCCAGCTCCGACAGGTCCGCCGCCTGCTGCCCGACTCCGGCGAAGACCACGCTGTGCGGCACCGAGCGGACGGCGGCGACCATGCGGCGGGCCGGGTCGGCCCCGGCGCCACCGGCGGGGATCAGGACGTACAGCCGGCTGCCCGAGCGGGCGGTCACGCAGCCCGGCAGGCAGGCGGCGGCCTGGAGGGCGAGCATGTCCAGGACGCGGTGTTCGGTGGTGTCCGTCCCCGGTGCGCCGGAGGGGCCGGGCGGCCCGGGGTCGCCGGGGCGGCGGGTGTCGTGGGCCTCGGCGACGAGGACGGTGTACGGCCGGTCCGCCGCCACTCCGAGTCCGCGTGCCGCCTCTTGTGCGCCGGGGCGGCCTTCGAGCAGGTCCCGCACCGCCCGTTCGCGGCGCCCGGCCTCCTCCCTCCCCCGCGCCTCGTGGTGCACGAGGTGCGGTACGGCGGCCCGGGCGGCGGAGCGCAGGGCCGTGGCGGCGTCCTCGGCGAGCGGCCGCCCGTCGGCGGCGGCCCAGATCGATCCGAGTACCTCGCCACCGTGCCGTACCGCGATGGCCAGCCGCTCGGCGTAGCGGTCGTCGGCGGCCAGGCGCACCACGTCGTCGCTGCTCCACAGCGCCTGGAAGAAGCCGCGTTCGCGGAGTTCGGCGACCCTCCAACGGGGCACTTCCTGGCCGAGGATGGTCAGCATGCGCAGCGGGTCGGCCGGGTGCTCCAGCCGGGAGTAGGCCAGCACCCGGGAGCGGGGGTCCTCGATGGTGATGGCACCGCCGACCAGGCCGGCCACGGCGTTGGCCAGTTGCGCCAGGTCGCCGAGGCGCAATCCCTCCACTCCGGCCGCGGCGGGGGCGACGCTGTGCGCCAGTGCCGTGCGCAGCCGGCCGAGCACTTCGGTCCAGTCGGTGTCCGGGGCGCGCAGCAGCAGGGCGGTACGACCCCGGGCGGCGGCCTCGACCAGGTCCGCGCGCTGCCTGCGGGGGCCGGTGCGCAGGACCACGGCGCCGGCCCCGGCCCGGTCGGCGGCACGCAGGACGTCCACCGCCTCCGGGCAGTCGGCGGATGTCCCGAGGGTGAGCAGTACGTGACCGGGCGCCGTCCAGTCGTCGCCGCGGTCCTCGCCGACGTCGTGGACCGCCACGTCGGCCACCGGGACGTCGGTGCCGAGCGGCGCGGCCACCACGTCGAGCAGCCCGGGCCCGGCCAGCGCGAGGAGGTGGGCCAGTGTGGGACCGCCGGGGTGCGGGGTCGGCTCGGACTCCATACCTTCATTATGTTGCGCGCGCGGGCGCGACTTGCGTTGCGCGAGCGACCATGCCCGGGAGCGCCGCCGGTCCCGGGCGCCGCGCTCACCGTGCGTGTGCGGTCGGCGTAGGGCGCAGCCGGGGCGGTGACCGGCGCTCGGGGCGTGGGAGGCGGCGCTCGCGGCGTGTCACGCGGACCGTTCGGCGCAGGTGGGCGCCCTGCCGGATGCCGAGGAGGGCGCCAGGCCGCTGTGGTCCGCTCCGCACGGGATCGTGGCCGTCGCCATGGCGTGGCCCATCGAGGTCGACAGGGAGGGGATCGCGCAACGGGCGGGCGCGCTGGTTGTTCCCATGGTGGCCGGATAGCTACGGCGAACCGTTCGCGGCGTTGACGTCGAGAAACCTCTCCATATAGTTGCCCTGAGCACCTAACACTGCAAGGAGTGTTGGACGGCTCCCTCTGCCGAGGAGGCAGGTATGACCGACACGCTGACGGACACGCCGGCCCAGTTGCCCGAGCACCCGATGCCCCGGGCGTCCGGCTGCCCCTTCGACCCACCGCCCGGGCTCCGGGACCTGCAGGCCGGGGAGCCGGTGTCCCGGGTGCGCATCTGGGACGGCAGCAGTCCGTGGCTGATCACCCGCCACGAGGACGTGCGCGCCCTGCTCGGCGACCCGCGCATCAGCGCCGACCCCACCCTGCCCGGCTATCCGCACCGCACGGCGGGGATGAAGGTGCGCGACCAGGCCCGGCGCACCTTCCTCACCATGGACGACCCCGAGCACGCCCGGCTGCGCCGCATGGTGACGGCGCCCTTCGCCATCCGCAAGGTCGAGGCCCTGCGGCCCGCGATCCAGAAGATCGTCGACGACCTGATCGACGCCATGCTCGCCGGGCCCCGGCCGACGGACCTGGTCGAGTCCTTCGCGCTGCCGCTCCCCAGCCTCGTGATCTGCGAACTGCTCGGCGTGCCCTACGAGAAGCACGACTTCTTCCAGCGCAACACCAGGGTCATCGTGAATCGCACCTCCACACCGCAGGAGTTGCTGGCGGCGTCCGAGGCGCTCACCGACTACCTGGACGACCTCCTGACCGCCAAGCTCGCCGATCCCGAGGACGACCTGCTCTCCCGGCTCGCGGTGGACCGGGTCGCCACGGGCGAGATGACACAGCGTCAAGCCGCGGAAACAGGTGTCCTGTTGCTCGGCGCGGGCCACGAGACCACCGCGAACATGATCGCGCTGGGCACCCTGGCGCTGCTGCGCCGTCCGGACCAACTGGCCCTGCTCCGCGACGCAGACGATCCGGGCGTCGTCGCCGGAGCCGTGGAGGAACTGCTGCGCTATCTCACCATCACGCACTCCGGACGCCGTCGCGTCGCGCTGGAGGACATCGAGTTCGGCGGGCAGGTGATCCGGGCCGGCGACGGCGTCGTCTTCGCCACCGACATCGCCAACCGGGACCCGGAGGCCTTCCCCGACCCCGACCGCCTCGACCTCACCCGTGACGCCCGCCGCCACGTGGCCTTCGGGTACGGCGTGCACCAGTGCCTCGGCCAGCCGCTGGCCCGCGTCGAGCTCCAGGTCGTCTACAGCACCCTGTACTCCCGTATCCCCACCCTCGCGCCGGCCACCGACACGGACCGGCTGGAGTTCAAACACGACGGCCTCGTCTACGGCGTCTACGAACTCCCCGTCACCTGGTAGCAGCAGCCTCCGAGCGGAACGAGAAACACATGCGTGTGGAAGTGGACCAGCCCAAGTGTGTCGCCTCCGGACAGTGCGTCCTGATGGCCCCTGAAGTCTTCGACCAGGACGACGACGGCATCGTACGGCTTCTGAGCAGTACACCGGAGCCCGTGCACGAGGAGGAGGTACGGGAGTCCGCGGCGGTCTGCCCGGCAGCCGCGATCCGGCTCCTGGAGGAGTGAGGGTCCGGCGCACCGGGACTCCGCCCGCGTCCGGGGCAGGAGACCGGTGGACGGACCGGGGCGCCCGTGCGGTGCGCGAGTCCGTCGCGCGGTCGCGGGCGCCGGGCGCCCCGCGGGCGGTCGGATCCGCAGGGCGCCCGGGCGGCCCCGGGCCCCCGGTGGCGGCGGGCCGGTGGCCCCGTCGTCGGCCGGCCGGAACGTGGGCGGGTGCCCGGGGCGGCGCCGGCCGCTTCAGCTCGGGGCGGCTGCCGAGCCCGTGTGGGGCGGGCCGCCCGGCGGTGGCACGTTCGGCGCGCACGCGCCGCCGGGCCGCCTGTGCGCGGCGGGGGGCAGGCCGCTCGCCCAGGCCAGGAGGGCCGGGTCCTCCAGGTCGCGGACCCACAGCGAGGACAGGTCGAGGGCGTCCGGACTGGGGCGGGACCCGACCCCGACCACGCGCAGCCCGGCTCGCTTGGCCGCCCGTAGCCCGTTGACCGAGTCCTCGACGGCCAGCGCGTTCTCGCCGTTCGAGCCGAGGCGCCGTACGGCTTCCGCGTAGGTGTCCGGGTACGGCTTGGGCCGGATCGGGCCCTCGGGGACCACCACGTGCTGGAAGTGGTGGCGCAGGCCGACCGATTCGAGGCTGAACTCCACGAGGTCGGCAGGGCAGTTGCTGGCCACGGCGAGCGGTGCCGTACGGCTCAGCGCGGCGACCAGCTCCCGCGCGCCCGACATGGGCGCCGGGTCGCGTGCGACCAGGGAGCGGTAGGCCGCCAGGAGTTGTTCCGCCAGCTCCTGCGCGCAGTCGGGCCTGCCGATCAGATCGGCCATCAGGGCCCCGCACTCGGTGTAGTGCAGGCCCTTGGTCCGCTCGGCGAACTCCGGGCCGGGGGCGTGGCCGAAGCCCCGCAGGACCACGCCGCGGGCGCGCTCCCAGTGCCGTTCGGAGTCCACGAGCGTGCCGTCGCAGTCGAAGACGACGGCTTCGGGTGCCCAGTCGGGGTCGAGGGTGTGCTGTCTCGTCATGTGCTTCGCCGTTCCTGGCGTGAGGTGCCATCGGGGTGGTGGACGCCCGTCAGCGGCACGGACTCGGCCGCTGCGGCGCTTCGCTGGGCAAGAAGTGCGAAGCACGGGCGAACACGGCCGGCCGGCAGGCGCAGACGGGCAGTCGGCGCGGTGGACAAGCGCCGTCCGGTATCCGCAACCGGAACATAACGAACGTTACGCTCGACTGACTCATCCGTAGTCGTTTGCCCGCGCAATACGCACATGTGGGTGACGTCTCACTGGTATCGGAGTACGCCTCTGGCCGTCACCGCGCCGTCCTGGCGGAAGCGGAAGACAGCGGTACGGCCGTACGGCGTGCCCTCCACGACGGCCGGCGGCGCGTGTTCCGTGAACCGCGACGCGGTCATCCGCCCGGCGACCGGACGGACGAGGCGTCCGCCGCTGCGCAGGGCGATGGCCTGTCGCGCGGCCTCCAGCAGCGCCATGCCGGGTACGTGGTCCGTCTCGTGGTCGAACAGGAACGGGTGGTGGGGGTCGGCGGGGTCCACCACCAGGGCGCCGTCGTGCAGCGCGACCAGCGCGTCCTCCTGCGACCACGTGCCGAGCAGGGCGGGCTGGGGCCGCGGGCGGCCGGCGTCGGCGTACGGCGGCGGACCGGGGCGCGGCGCGCGACGGATCGCCGCGTAGCGTTCGGCCGTCAGGAATCGTGCCCCGCCGTCCGCACGTGCGAACACCTCTCGCCCGGCGAGGAAATCGGCTCGCAGCCGCATCCGTGCCGTCCGCCCGGACTCGGGCGCCTCGACCAGGTCGGTGACCGAGACCCGGCAGGAGATCTCGGTGCCGCCGTGGGGCGCTCGCGGTTCACGGGCGGGGTCGATCCGGTACGAGACGTCGTCGATCAGGAACCTGTCGGTGGCGGGGGCGCCGAAGTGGCACCGCGGGAGGTAGATGCCGAGCTGCCGCACGGTCTCGACGACCATCCACGGGCTGTGCCGGCCGTCGTGCCGGCGGGGGAACGTCGGATGCGAGCGCGGCCACACCGCGGCGGCGCAGAAGGTCCAGCGGCCGCAGTGCCGTACGTCGGTCAGCAGCACTTCGGCCACCGAGACGCGGTGGACGAGTTCGCGGGGGACGGTGCGGGACCAGCTGGACGGGGTCAGGCACGTCTCACCAGCGCCGGTGCCCTGCAGCCCGTCCGAGATGTGCGGCGCGCGCGCATTGCGCCCAGAGCCCATGGCAGGATGCTAATAAGCCTATTCTCGACGGTGCATGTCGAGCCTTCCCGGCGTTACGGCAAACGGGCTATATTCCCTTTCCCGATCTCCCCACAGGGCAAGGAACACCACGTGCACGAACGGGCGGAAGACACCCGCAGGGCGGTATTGCAGGCAGCCGCGCACCTGTTCTTCGAACGGGGTTACGCGGCGACCAGTATCTCCGACATCAGTGAACGGTCCGCCCGGACCAGCGGCGCCATCTATTTCCATTACTCCGGCAAGGAGCAGTTGGCCCGCGCGGTGGTCGAAGCGCATTTCGCCGCCTGGCCGGCCCTGATCGCCCGCCACGAGGACGCGGGCGCGCCGGCGCTCGAGAACCTCGTGCGCCTCAGTTTCGCGGTCGCGCGGGCGTTCCGTGACGACGTCTTCGTGCGGGCGGGCGCGCGCCTGTGGGCCGAACGCCGGTCGATCGACGTGAAGATGCCGCCGCCTTTCCTGGACTGGATCGCCACGGTGGAACGGCTGCTCGCCGAGGCCCGTACGGAAGGGGCGCTCGGTCCCGGGGCCGAACCGGGCCGGGACGCCGCGACCCTGGTGTCCGGCTTCTTCGGACTGCACACGCTCTCCGACGCGCTCGACGAGCGGCGCCTGATCGAGGAGCGGCTGACCGCGTTCTGGCACCTGGTGCTCCCGGGCCTCCAACGCGTCCCCGCCCCCGAAGCCCTGCTCGCTCGCGCCAGGGAGGAATCCCCGTCCCTGCCACGGTGAGAAACGGCCCCCCTGGCGAGAATCCGGGGATCGTCGGCATTTTCGCCTCTGTCGGCCGTGCGGCGCCCTTCATAGGCTCTTCGCATCAGTCGCTCCACCGCCGAGCAGAAGGTGACGCACGTGTCCGACACGAAGAACGCCGGGAAGAACGCCGGGAAGAAAGCCGAGGAGAACGCCGGGAAGAACCAAGAGATGAACGACGCCGGGAACAGCGAGAAGAACGTCACCCGGCGCGCGGCACTGGGCCGCGGCGTCGGGGCCGGATTCGGGCTCGCCGCGATCGGGGTGACCTCCGCGCTCGCCACGGCGGTGTCCGCTCCGTCCGCGGCCGCGGCTTCGCGGGCGAGTGCGGGCGGCGACGGCACGCCGTGGACCGCCGAACTCCTGCCGCGCACAGTGGCGGGGATCTCCATTCCCCGGAGTGAAGTGGCCCAGAAGGCAGCGACGTTCGCACGGCGTGCCTCCTCCGAGACCCTCTTCAACCATGTCATGCGGACATACCTCTACGGCTGTGTCCTGTTCGACCGACGCGGTGTGCGGTACGACCGTGAACTCGCGTTCGTCGCCGCTGTCCTCCACGACCTCGGACTGGTCGAGGCGTACCAGAGCCCGGCCGAGCGCTTCGAGGTCGACGGCGCCGACGCCGCGCAGCGGTTCCTCCAGGGGCAGCGCGTGCCGGCCGACCGTGTGGCGGTCGTCTGGGACGCGATCGCCCTGCACACCAACACCGGCATCGCTACGCGGAAGCGGCCGGAGATCGCCATGGTCTCCATCGGCTCCGGGCTGGACTTCGCCGGGAACGACCTGCCGAAGATCCCTTCCGACACCCTTGAGGAGATACTTGCCGCCTTCCCCAGGAAGGGCTTCAAGCAAGAGGCAGTCGACACGATGCTGTCGCTGTGCCGCACCAAGCCCATGTCGGTCCTGATGCACCCCTTCGCCGAGGTCGGCCGCCGCCACATCCCCGGCTTCCCGGTGCCCACCGTGGAGGACCTCGTGCTGGCGGCACCGTTCGCGGAGTGACCGGGGAGCCGGGGCATGGACGCCGCGCGTCCGACCGGGTCGGCTCGGGCCCCGCTCGATCAGTGCGGCCAGGCTGCACCCGCCGGCCTTCTCCCCGATCAGCCCGGGCGCCGCGTAGTTGGCGATCCGGTCGGGAGGCAAGCTCCGCGCGGCACGGAGAGACTGTTCGGCGCGCAGAGCGCGGGGCCGCTTACGCGGCATCGGCCTTTCGGTAAGGGTGCATGAGCACCATCATGCCAGTGGCTTCGCCCCGGTCGCCGGCCCGAAAGCCGCCTCCGGTTTCAGCTCTCCCCCGGGGGCGGCTCCGGCGTTCCACTGATCGGCGTGCCCTGGTGGAAGTACATGCGCCAGCCCGTGTCCGTCAGGCGCCACAGAGAGCTTCGCCATGTGCGACGGCCCTGGTCGGTGGCGCGGTATGTCAGGTGGACCACTCCCGGTGCGAGGACGGCACCGGACATCTCGCTGACCTCGACCGGCGACTCGGGGCACACCGAGCCGCCGCTCGTCACCGTGAGGATCGACTCCGCGTCCCAGCGGCGGCCGGAGGCCCCGAATTCGGTGAACTCCGGGTCGAGCAGCTCCCGTACCCGGGGCGGGGAAGCACGCACCTCGGGATCGAGGAGCCGCATTTCTCCGCCGATGGCTGCCTGTACGGCCCGCTCGTGCTCATCCGTCATGGGGGAAACCTACGACGTCTCGGTGGTCGGCACACGGGGAGCCGGGCGGGTGAGTGCCACACGGGGCGGCGCCGACTCGGGGCGTGGCCGAAGAAGCGGGAGTCCTGAGTGCGGGCCGCGTCGCGCCGGGCGACCGGCGAGCCGGCGGGCGCCCGTCTGCCGGCCCCGGCCCCGGACCCGACGCCTGCGCGCGCATCGGGCGGCACCGGATCGCCGGGCAGGGCGGAGACACGCTGACCGGCCAGGCCGGGTCAGGCCGTCGTCGGCCGCCCCCGCCGGGCCGGGGGCTGCGGCCGGTCGTGCCCTTCCCCGCCGCAGGTCACAGTGCCGTGGCGGCGCGGACCAGCCCCGCCACCGCCGGCGAGCGGCTGTGCGGGGGCCAGGCGATGACCGTGGTGACGTGGGGAGCGTCGGGGACCGGTACGGCGGTGAGACCGTCACCGAGGCCGGTCCCTCCCGACTCCGGTACGACCGCGCACGCGCGGCCGAGGGCGATCAACTGGGTGAGCTGGGTGTGGTCGCGCACCAGCGGGCCGGGCCCGTCCGGACAGGTGCCGTCCGGGCGCGGCCAGCGCGGCAGGGGCAGGTCGGGAAGGCCGGTGACCTCGGCGAGCCGGAGGTGGGAGCGGGCGCCGAGAGGGTGGGCCGCCGGGAGGATCGCGACCTGGGCCTCGGTGTGCAGGTCCTCGGTGTCGAAGCCGGTCGTGTCGTCGAACGGCCGGTGCAGCAGGGCCACGTCGGCCCGGCCGTCGCTCAGTACCCGGGACTGCTCGCCCGGCCCGCACAGCAGGACGTCCACGGCGACGGCGCCGGGCTCGGCGGCGTAGGCGTCCAGGAGTTTCGCCAGGAGTTCGCCGGACGCGCCCGCCTTCGCGGCGAGGACCACGGCGGGACGGCCGGTCGCGGCCAGGGCCGCCCTGCGGGTGCGCCGCTCGGCGGCCTCGACGGCGTCCAGCGCCGCCCGCGCCTCCCGTAGCAGCACCGCCCCGGCCTCGGTCAGGGCTACGCCCCGGCTGCCGCGCTCCAAGAGGGCGACGCCCAGGCGCCGTTCGAGCCCGCCGATCGCGCGCGACAGCGGGGGCTGCGCGATCCCGAGTCGCTGCGCGGCCCGGCCGAAGTGCAGTTCCTCGGCGACCGTGACGAAGTACCGCAGCTCACGTGTCTCCACCACGCCAGCGTAACCGGGCAGGCCATGAGCGATACCCGGGCGGTATCGCCGCCCACCCGATCGGTCTTGGACGCCCCGCCGGGCGCGGGAGAAACATGGAGGCCATGAGCGAAACACGCAGCGAGACATACCGTGAGACACACAGCGAGACGGACAGCCGGACCGACGGCGGCCCCGACGTCGCGGACCGGCAGAAGGTCGTGTTGGTGACCGGGGCCAACAAGGGCATCGGATACGAGATCGCCGCGGGGCTCGGTGCCCTCGGCTGGTCCGTCGGGGTGGGTGCGCGCAACGAGGAGCGGCGCGAGAGTGCCGTGGAGAAACTGCGGGCCGCCGGGGTCGACGCGTTCGGCGTACCGCTGGACGTGACCGACGACGCGAGCGTGACCGCGGCGGCCCGGCTGGTCGAGGAGCGGGCCGGACGGCTCGACGCACTCGTCAACAACGCGGGGATCACGGGCGGGGGCCCGCAGGAGCCCACCACGGTCGACGTGGACCGGGTGCGGGCGGCCGTCGAGACCAACGTGATCGGTGTCATCCGCGTCACCAACGCGCTGCTGCCGCTGCTGCGCCGCTCGCCGTCGCCGCGGATCGTGAACGTCTCCAGCACGGTCGGTTCCCTCACGCGCCAGACCACGCCCGGCGCCGAGACGGGGCCGATCTCCGTCGCCTACGCGCCGTCGAAGACGTTCCTCAACGCCGTCACCGTGCAGTACGCCAAGGAACTGGCCGACACGAACGTCCTGGTGAACGCCGTCTGCCCCGGCTTCACGGCGACCGACCTCAACGGCTTCCGCGGAGTGCGCACCCCGCAGCAGGGGGCGGCCTCCGCGATCCGGCTGGCGACCGTGCCGGACGACGGCCCGACGGGCCGCTTCTTCGACGACGAGGGCGAGCTGCCCTGGTGAGGGGAGCGGCTCCCGGCAGTTCGTGTCCGGGGCCGCCACACCCCGGTCCAGGTAGCCACGCCCGCAAGCCGGCGGTGACCGTCCCCGGCGTCGCCCACGATCGGTCCGTGATGACCGACGCGGGCGGGCCGCGCGGGCCCGGTGTGCCCGGCGGCCGGGGCGCGGTCGCGCTTCGAGGAGGAACCACGCGAGAGCGGGGGCGGGCCGGGGCGCAGGTTGCTCGTGGCCGGCGGCGGACCCGCCTGCGAACTCACCTCCTCGTGCGGGACCTGCCCGTTCCTGTTCCCCGGTTGGCGACCGCCCGGCAGGCCAGGTCGCGGGCGGGCATGCGCGAGCGGCTCGTCGGCCCGCTCGCCGAACCGGACCGGTCGGTCACGCGCTGCCCGTGGCCGCACGTGCCGCGCGCCCACAGCGTTCCGCGAGGCGGGCGAACGCGGCGGTGAGCTGGGGTGGGCCGACGTGGTCGATCTCGGCGTCGAAGCGGCCGAGGGCGGCGGCCAGCCCGGTCCATGACCAGGAGCCGAGGACGAGGCGGCAGCGGTGGGGGCCGAGTGCCTCCACGACGGCGTCGGGGGCGAACGGGGCGACGGCGTGGGCCGGCAGGTGGAGGACGGCCTCGCCGCGGCACGGCCAGTCGGTCGTGGTGCCGTCCGTTCCGCGGAAACGGCCGGTGAGGAAGGCGGACGCGTCGTCGCCGGGCAGTGGTCTGGGTGTGAAGCGCGGCCCGTTGGGCGTGCGGATGGCGCTGATGCGGTCGGCGCGGAAGGTACGCCAGTCACACCGGTCCGGGTCCCAGGCGAGGAGATACCAGTGGCCGCGCCAGGTGAGGAGGCGATGCGGCTCGGCCCGCCGCCGCTGGGTGCCGTCACCGTCCGTGCCGTGGGTGCCCGCACCGGCCGGGCCGCGGTAGTCGAAGCGCAGTTCCTCCCGGGCCCGGATGATCTCGCTCAGGGCGAGCAGGAGGTGCGGTTCGGCCGTCGCGGGGGTGTGCGTGCCGGCGGGCCGCACCGCGGTGACCTGGAGTGCGTCGATACGGTGGCGCAGGCGCGGGGGCATGACCTGGCGCAGGGTCGCCAGGGCGCGGGTGGCGTCCTCGCCGATGGCCGGGTCGGCGGCCGCCGTGTGCAGAGCGAGGGCCAGGGCGACGGCCTGCCCGTCGTCGAAGAGCAGCGGGGGCAGTCGCGTGCCGGCGCTCAGCCGGTAGCCGCCCGCGGGGCCCTTGGCGGTGTGAATGGGGTAGCCCAGCTCGCGCAGACGGTCGATGTCGCGGCGCACGGTGCGCGCGGTGACACTGAGGCGTTCGGCGAGGTCGTCGCCCGACCAGTCGCGGTGCGTCTGCAGCAGCGAGAGCAGGGCCAGCAGCCGGGAGGACGTTTTCTGCATGACAGCATTGTGGAGCCAGTAGAGGACACATCCTGTCCGCTACCGGTGGAATGGTTCTCGCGTCGGGGCCGGAGCGACGGCTTTGGCCCAGGGCCGCGGCCACCCGGCCGCGCCCCGTCATCGATCGCGAGGAGAAGCGCCATGTCCGTCACGACCACCACCCACCTGAACTTCCGGGGCCAGGCGCGCGAGGCCCTGGCGTTCTACCGGTCCGTGTTCGGCGGCCGGTCCGTCGCCGTGACCTACAAGGACGCGGGTGCCGTACAGAACGAGGCCGAGGCGGACTGGGTGATGTGGGGCGAGGTGGCCGGGGACGGCGGGTTCCACGTCATGGCCTACGACGTGCCCTCCCAACTGCCCTGGGACCAGGGGCAGAACCCGTTCTTCGTCTCGGTGCGCGGGGACGACGCCGAGGAGATCCGCTCCCTGTGGGACAGGCTCGCCCAGGGTTCCGCCGTCGTGCGCCCGCTGGCGCAGGCCCCGTGGGCCCCGCTGTACGGGATGCTCACCGACCCCTTCGGCGTGACGTGGGTTCTGGACGTCACCGCGCCCTACAACGGCTGACCCTCCCCCGCCGGCACCGTCCCGGGCCGCACACGCACCGCCCACGGCCCGGGGCGGGCCCCTCATGCGAAAGTGACGATCACAGCATGCTCACGCGACAGCTCGACGGCCCGCACGCCGCAGCCGGAGCCGGGACCGGCGTGCCGCGGCGCAGGCGGTCGCCATGACCGTTCTCACCTCACGCGGACTCAACCGGGCCACCCTCGCCCGCCAGTACCTGCTCGAACGCAGCGCCGCGACGGTCACCGACACGGTGGCGCACCTGTGCGGCCTCCAGGCACAGGAACCGCAGGAGCCGTTCGTCGGACTGTGGTCGCGGATGCGGGAGTTCACCCCCGACCGGCTCGACGACGCGCTGACGCGACGGCAGGTCGTGCGCACCCACCTGATGCGGCGCACCCTCCACCTGGTCACCGCCGCGGACGCGCTCCACTGGCGCCCGCGCCACGACACGATGCTGCGCCGGCGGGTGCTGGGCACCTACCGCCGCGAGCTGGCGGGCATCGACCTGGACGAACTCACCGCCGCGGGGCTGGCCGTCATGGCCGACGGCCGGCCCCGAACGATGGTCGAACTCGTGTCCGCCCTGGAGGGCCGCGGGCCCCAGCCGCCCCGCCGCGTACTGGGCGAACTGCTCGTCGCCGCGCTGATCCCCATGGCTCAACTGCCGCCGCGCGGCCTGTGGAGGAGAACCGCGGGGGTCCGCAACCTGCCGCTGGCCATGTGGCTCGGCAGGAGCGGCACGAGCCTCGCGCCCCCTGCCGGGGACGACGCCGACGCCGTCGGGCGGGACCTGGTGCGCCGCTACCTCGCCGCCTACGGCCCCGCCGCCACCGCCGACATCCGCGCCTGGAGCGGGCTGGCCGGACTGCCCGGGGCGGTCAAGGCGCTGCGCGGGGAACTCGTCGGCTTCCGGGACGAACGCGGACGCGAACTGCTCGACCTGCCCGACGCCCCGCGGCCGGACGCCGACACCCCCGCGCCCGTACGCTTCCTGCCGGCCTTCGACAACGCGATCCTCGGCTACCACGACCGCAGCCGCATCATCGACGACGCACACCTCGGCCTCTCCGTGGCCGGCCGGCGCGTCGTACTCGTCGACGGACGGGTCGCGGCGACCTGGGTCACGGAGGGCGAACGCGTAGGGGTCACACCGCTGAGGACCCTGTCGGCCCAGGAGAAGAGGCTCGTTCGGCAGGAGGCCGGCCTGCTGGCGGAATTCCTCGGACGCCCTCCAGGGGACGGTCCTCAGCAGGGCGCGGGGAACAGCGGCGGGTTCAGGCGGGCGAACCCTTCCTGACGTTCGTAGGGGAAGTAGGGGTAGGGCGCCGGGCGGTGGCCGGCCGCGTCGAGCCTCGCCGTCTGCTCGGGGGTGAGGTTCCAGCCGACGGCGCCGAGGTTCTGGCGCAACTGCTCCTCGTTCCGGGCGCCGATGATGACCGAGGACACCGTCGGCCGCTGGAGCAGCCAGTTGAGGGCGATCTGCGGGACCGCCTTGCCCGTCTCCTCGGCGATCTCCTCCAGCGCGTCGGTCACCCGGTAGAGGTGCTCGTCGGTGACCGGCGGCCCGTAGTCGGCGGTGCGGTGCAGTCGGCTGCCGGGCGGCAGCGGCGCGCCGCGGCGGATCCTGCCGGTGAGGCGGCCCCAGCCGAGCGGGCTCCAGACGATCGCACCGAGGCCCTGGTCGAGGGCGAGCGGCATGAGTTCCCACTCGTAGTCACGGCCGAGGAGGGAGTAGTACACCTGGTGGGCGACATAGCGCGGGTATCCGTGTCTCTCGGCGGTCGCGAGGGACTTCATCACCTGCCAGCCGGAGAAGTTGGAGACGCCGACGTAGCGCACCTTTCCCGCCTGTACGAGGGTGTCGAGTGTGGACAGCACCTCTTCGAGCGGTGTTCCGGCGTCGAAGGCGTGGAGCTGGAACAGGTCGAGACGGTCGGTGCCCAGCCTGCGCAGGGCGTCTTCGCACGCGGTGATCAGCCGGGAGCGGGAGGAGCCCGCGTCGCCCGGCCGGTCCCCCATCGGCAGGCTGGTCTTGGTGGAGATGATCACCTGGTCGCGGCGGCCCTTGATCGCTTTGCCCAGCACCTCCTCGGAGGCGCCGGCGGAGTAGACGTCGGCGGTGTCGAACATCGTGATCCCGGCGTCCAGGCAGATGTCCACGAGGCGGCGTGCCTCCTGTGCGTCGGTCGTGCCCCACGCGCCGAAGAGCGGGCCCTGCCCGCCGAAGGTACCGGCGCCGAAGCTCAGCGCGGGGACCATGAGTCCGGATGCGCCCAGTCTTCTGTGTTCCATGTCTGACCCCTTCCACGGACAGCCCTCGCTAACGGGTCTATAGTTTCGTTAGCTGTCGACCAAGGTAGCAGGGTCGGCCGATTAATGGAACTGGAGTGCCGTTATGACGGATGAGGTCGAGCCGGGAACCGTACGGCCCGGAGGGCGCACGGCCCGGGTGCGCGAGGCGGTGCTGCGGGCCGCCGAGGACGCCCTGACCGAACAGGGCTTCGCCGGCCTGGACCTCGCCGACATCGCGCGCCGCGCCGGGGTGGGCAAGACGACCGTCTACCGCCGCTGGTCGACGGTCACGGGACTGCTGGCCGACCTGCTGCAGGACATGGCCGAGCAGTCCGTGCCGCGCACCGAGACCGGCTCCCTTCTCGGCGACCTGAAGGCCAACGCCCTCCTGGTGCAGCGCACCCTGACGGACCCGCGGCAAGGGGCGCTGTTCCAGGCACTGGTCGCCGCCGCCACCTGCGACGCCAGGACGGCCGCCGCCCTGCACCGCTTCTACGACGTCCGCGTCAGGGAATGGGCCCCCTGCGTCCAGCAGGCCGCCGCCCGGGGCGAGGTACCCGCGGACACCGATGCCCAGGAGGTGATCCGCGCCGTCTCCGCCCCCCTCTACTACCGGCTGCTGATCAGCGGCGGCCCCCTCGACGAGACCGCCGCCGTCCGGGCCGCCGAGGCCGCCGCGACCGCGGCACGCGCAGGCGCGTACACCCCGGACGGACGGCAGTCCGGGTGACCGGTCCGGCCCGGTCCGCGATGCGCGGCGCGGGGCCGCGAACCGTACGGGCTACGGCGCGGCCGGCCCCCACGTCGCGCTGGCACGTACGGGGTACGGCAGCCGGCCGTGTCACGCCCCCACGCGGACCAGCCCGCTCTCGTAGGCGAAGATCACGGCCTGCACCCGGTCCCGCAGGTCCAGCTTGGTCAGGGTCCGGCCCAGGTGGGTCTTGACCGTCGTCTCGCCCAGGTGGAGCCGCCCGGCGATCTCCTGGTTGCTCAGACCGCGCGCGACCAGCGTGAGCACCTCCCGCTCCCGCTCCGTCAGCAGGCCGAGCCGGCCGATGTGCGCGAGCGAGGGTTCCGGCAGCACGAAGCGTTCCACCAGGCGGCGGATCACCGAGGGCGCCATCACCACGTCGCCGCGCAGGACCGCGCGGACGGTCACCAGGATCTCCTCGCCCAGCGCGTCCTTCACCAGGAAGCCGGCGGCCCCGGCGCGCAGCGCTCCGTACGCGTACTCGTCGAGGTCGAACGTCGTCACCACCAGCACCTTGGGCGCGGCCGGGCCGGCCAGCAGCCGGCGCGTGGCGGTGAGGCCGTCCACGCCGGGCATGCGGACGTCCATCAGGACCAGGTCGGGGCGGAGTTGTGCGCTGCGTTCGAGCGCCGTCCGCCCGTCCGCCGCCTCGCCGACCACCGTCAGGTCGGGCTGGCTGTCGAGGACCATGCGCAGACCCATCCGGATCAGTTGCTGGTCGTCGCAGAGCAGGATCCGGGCCGGGGCGCTCACCGCGCCACCGCCGGGACCCGTGCCGCGACCGCCGCCGTCACCGGCAGGGGCCGCAGGGTCGCGGTCACGCGCCAGCCGCCCCCGGGCACGGCGCCGGCGTCGACGGTGCCGCCGTGGCGGGCGGCGCGCTCGCGCATGCCGGTGAGACCGCGCCCGCCGGCGGGCGGTGCGGGGCGCGCGGCGGCGGTGCGGCCGGGTGTGTTGTCGACGCGGACCCGGATCCACCGGTCCGGGCCCGGCACGCCGAGGTCCACGCGGACCCGTGCCCGCGCCCCCGGTGCGGCGTGCTTCGCCACGTTCGTCAGCGCCTCCTGCACGATGCGGTACGTCTCCTCGACCACCTCCTCGGGCAACTCCTGCCTCCCGCCGGTCAGCCGGAAGGTGGTCTCGGCGGGACAGCGGGCGGCCAGGGAAGCGAGGTCGTCCAGGGTGTGCGCCGGGGTCTCCTCGCCGCGCAGCACGTCGAGCAGGCGCCGCAGCTCACCGAGCGCGTCCCGGCCGGCGGCGCCGATCACCTCCAGCGCCCGGTCGGCGGCAGTGGGGTCCGCGGCCCGGGCCATCCGGGCGCCCTCCGCGTTGAGGACCATCACCGTGACTCCGTGCGCGAGGACGTCGTGGAGGTCCCGGGCGATACGGGCCCGTTCCTCGGCGACGGCGGCTCGGGCGAGCGCCGCCCGCGTCGACTCGGCGAGTTCGGCACGCCGGGCGAACTCGCCGAGACAGGCACGGCGGGCCCGGACGTACGCGCCGCACATCCAGGCCCCCGCCAGCCAGAACAGCACGGACAGCGGGGTGAACCAGACCGCGCGGTCGCGCGCCGCGGAGGCCGCGAGCCAGTCCGGCACCCACAGCACCATGCACGAGGCAGCGCACACCGTCAGCACGGCGGCCTCCCGGCGCAGCCCGCGCACCACCAGCGTGTAGAGGACCGCGGCCAGCGCGATGAGTCCGCGCCCCGGCTCCTGGTCCCAGACACGCCACAGGTACTGCGCCCAGAAGGCGGCCGTGACGACGGTGGCGGCCGCCACCGGCCGGCTGCGCCGCACCAGCAGGGGCGCGACGAAGGCGGCGTACACGACGGCCTGCACCCACACCGGCCGCCAGCCGGGCCGTTCGCCGATCACCGGCGGTACGGCGACGAGGACGACGAGGACGGCGTCGGTCAGCCAGGGGTGACGCAGCCGCCGGCGCGACAGGGACTCGATCAGACGAAGCACCGGTTCACGCTACGGCGGCAAAGGGCCGCCCGGCGTCGTTCCCCGGGCGTCACCCGGGTCCGCCCACAGGACTACGCGAACCGGCCCGAAGGACCATCCTGCCGGGCCCCGGACACGACGCGGGGCCACGCGGCGGTTGCCGAACATGGCCGCCGTGTCCCTCACCTTCCAGTTCCTCAGGCGCCCTCTCATGACCGGCGCGATGGCCCCCAGCTCACGTCGGCCGGCCCGGGCCATGACCCGGCACATCGGCCTGGACGAAGCCAGGCTCGTCGTCGAACTCGGCCCCGGTACCGAGGTGTTCACCGACGCCGTCCTCGAACTGCTGGCGCCGCGGGCCCGGCTCGTCGCCATCGAACTCAACCCCCTCCTGGCCGAGCGGCTCGCGGCCACCCGCCGGGACCCCCGGCTCACCGTGGTGCACGGTGCCGCCGCCGAACTCGCGGCGGCGGCGGACGGTCCGGTCGACGCAGTGGTCTCGGGGCTGCCGTGGACGGTGATGCCACCGGCCGGGCGGCGGCGCACCCTGGACGCCGTCGTGCGTGCCCTCGCTCCGGGCGGCCGGTTCACCACCTTCGCCTATCCGCACGCGGCCTGGACCCCGCCCGGCCGCAGGCTCGCCGCCGACCTCCGGGCGCGTTTCCGCACGGTGGAGCGTACTTCCGTGGTGTGGCCCAACGTGCCACCCGCCTTCGTGTACCGGGCGGTGTCGCCCAGGCGTTGATCAACCGCCCGCAAAGCCCTCGCACAAGCCCTGACGGCCTGTTACGTTCCGAGCGTCGCCGCGCGGTGGCGAGCGTTCCGACGACAGTGGGGGGAAGCCACATGAGACGAAACAGCCGTACCCGTTCCAGACGCGCGAGAGGGCTGCTCGCCGCGCTCGCGGTGTGCGCCGTCACGCTGGTCACCGGCGTACCGGCCGCACAGGCGGCCGAACCGGGCGAACCGTCCGACCTCACGGTCAGGCTGCCGACCGGCTCCTACTCGCGCATGCTGGTGGACCAGGCCCGCCGGCGGGTGTACGTGACCACGGGCGGGCTCACGGCGTCCGTCGGCGAAGTGCTGGTGTACGACTTCGACGGGCAGTTGCTCCAGACGGTCCGCACCGGCTCCACGGACGGCGCGAGTGCCATGATGCTCTCCGCGGACGGCGGCATCCTCTACGTGACCACGTCCAGTTACGTGCTGGTCTTCAACGCCGACACCTTCGCCTACGTGGGCGGCGGCTGGGTGAGCAACGACTTCTTCCGGGGACTGTGCCCCGGCGACATCGGGACCGCGGGCGGCCGGCTGTGGTTCACCAGGATGAGCAGCCAGTACCGGCCCAAGGACTGCGCCACCGAGCCGCAGGCGCTGCACAGCGGCGGCCTCCTGGGCGGGTCCCACGACCAGGCGGGCGACTCGCTGGTGGACGCGAAGTTCACCACCTCCCCGGGGATCCCCGACAAGATCGTCGAGGCCTACGCGACCTACGGCACGCCCAAGCTGGTCGTCGGTGTCTACGACGCCTCGACCGCCGCCGCCAGGCAGCTGGCCCTGCGGACGTACACCGCCTCCACCGATCCGGCGGCCTGGCCCAAGGACATCGCGGTCAGTCCCGACGGTGCCCTGACGGCGGTGGCGGCCGGCACGTCGGGCGTCAGGACACTGTCCACCGACGACCTCACCGACGCCGCGTCCGGTTACGGGCCGCTGCCCGCGGGCACCGACTCGACCGCGGTCGCCTTCAGCCCGGACGGCTCGCTCGTCGCCCGCGGTGGAGCGGTCGACGGCACCTCGGCCGACCTGCTGGTGCAGCAGGCCGATCCCACGCGGGGAGAGGCGGCGCGGGGGTACGCCTTCACGGACGCGGCGGCGGGCGGTGACCGGGTGGCCGAACGCGGTCTCGCCTTCAGCGCGGACGGTTCGCGGCTGTTCGCGATGACCACCGACGCCGCCGGGGACGCGTACTGGCTGCACATCATCTCCCACCCCGACGCGCGCTACCACTCCGCCTTCGACGGCCCACTGACCGTGCGGCCCGGCACCCCCTTCGCGGGCCAGGCGGTACGGGTCTCCGGCACCCTGCGCCGCAACGGTCCGGCGCCCGCCGACGCCGTGCGGGTGACCGCGGTACGCCATGACGCGGACGGCGACCACACGGTGCCGGCGGCGGCCGTCGGCCCGGACGGCGGCTTCACCCTGGAGGACGCTCCGGCCACCACCGGGAAGGCCACGTACACCGTCTCGTTCGCCGGTGACGCCGCGCACGATCCCGCCCCGGACGCCACGGTGACCGTGGACGTGGTCAAGGCGCCCACCGACCTGGTGATCGGGGCGCCCTCCGGGACGAGCACCTCGGGTGTCGTTCTGCACGGCACCCTGAGCACGGCCGGGGCGCCCCTGCCGGCCGGGACCGTCGTCGACGTCCAGCGGCTGACGAAGAAGGGTGCCGTCGACCTGCCGGCCGCCGCCGTCGGGCCCGACGGCGGCTTCACCGTGAACGACGTGCCGCCCGCCGCGGGCAGCACCCTCTACACGGTTTCCTACGCCGGTGACGCCCTGCACGAAGCCTCGGCCGACTGGGTGACGGTCCAGGTCACCGACTGAGCGGGCAGCCACGGGCACGTTGCGGCGGACACCGGGCCGGGCCTGTCCCGGTTCCGCCGCCACGCCGGCCGCCCCGCCCGGCTCGACGCGAACCGGGCGGGGCGGGCCTCAGGACCGTGTCTTGCGCGCGAAGAACCACCGGTTGCCCTCCAGCGCGTCGTTCGGTTCGGGGAGCGGGCCGCGCCCGTGGTGACGGGTGAAGTCGAAGGGGGTGTGCACCTCCGTGGACCAGCCCCTGCCCTCCAGCCGACCCGCGGAATCGGGCCGTGGTCCCGGGTCGAAGAGACGGAGCAGGTCGATGCCGATCTTCTGCCGCGTCGCCGTGTAGAGCGGGCTGTCGCGGTACTCCAGGAGGTCCTTCTCCAGCTTGGCCTCGAAGGCCAGGGAGCTTCCCCGGGTGCTCAGCAGGTCCACGGAGTCCATGAGGTACGTCTCGGCGGCGCTCGGCAGGTAGAACAGCAGCCCCTCGGCCAGCCAGGTGCTCGGCGCGGCCGGGTCGAAGCCGGCGCCGGTCAGCGCTGTGACCCAGTCGGCGCGCAGATCGACCGGTACCGTCACGCGCGTCGCCCTCGGGGTGGCCGGCAGGTCCGCGAGCACCTTGTGCTTGAACTCCAGCACGCCTTCCCTGTCGATCTCGTAGATCACGCAGCCGGGCGGCCAGTCCAGCCGGAAGGCGCGCGTGTCCAACCCCGCCCCGAACAGCACCACTTGGCGGGCGCCCGCGTGGACCGACCGGAGGAGGAAGTCGTCGAGGACCCTCGTGCGCAGACCGAAGTAGCGTGCGAAGCGCCCCCACAGCGGGTCCGCGTCCCCGTCCGGGACCTGCCGTATGCGCACCGGCCAGTTGGCGGACGCCGGGGCGGCGCGCACGAAGTGCTCCGCGTAGACGTCCTGGGCGAGGCTGTCGTCGCGGTGGGTCTCGATGGCCCGTGCGGCGGCGACCAGCAGGGCGGTCACGCCCACGCCTCCGTCCACGCCTTCCACGCCGGTGTTCCGCGGCTCCGTGCCGACCATGTTTCCTCCGTTGGCGAGAGTAGGGATCCTTCGGATCGATCGGCCGCTCCGCGGGGCTCCGCGCCCGGCTCAGCGGCTCGTGCCCTTGGGGATCAGGACGGGTTTGACCACGCGGCCCGCCTCGCAGTCGCGTTCGGCCTCGTTGATGCCGGCCAGCGGGTAGGTGCGGATCAGCTGGTCGAAGGGGAACCGTCCGGCCTGCCACAGTCCGATCAGCCGGGGGATCAGCAGTGCGGGGACCGCGTCGCCCTCGCAGATGTGCAGGATGCCGCGGCCCCGGTCCAGCGTCCCCGGTTCGAGGGACAGCGCGGTGTGCAGCCGTGCCACGAGGCCGAGGCGGCCGGTGGGGCGCAGCGCGCGGAGCGCGTCGTTGATCAGCTGGGGGGAGGCCGTGGTGTCCAGCGCGTACTGTGCGCCGCCGTCGGTCAGCCGCTGTACGCGCTCGGGCAGGCCGGCCGATGCGGCGTGCAGCGGGATCGCGCCGAACCGCTCGGCCAGGGCCAGGCGTTCGGGGTGGCGGTCGACGGCCACGGTCACCGCCCCGGCGGCGGTGGCCGCCATCACCGCGGCCAGGCCCACCGCTCCCGCCCCGTAGACCGCGAGGGTGTCGCCCGGACCGGTGCCGAAGGAGTTCAGGACCGCTCCGGCGCCGGTCAGGAAGCCGCAGCCGAGCGGCCCGAGCAGTTCGACGGGCAGGGCGGGGTCGACCCGGACGGCGTTGCGGGCCGGGACGAGCGCGTACCCGGCGAACGACGACTGGCCGAACCACCGGGGTGCCAGTGCTCCCCCGGCCGCGTCGGTGAACCGGGCCTTCTTCTCCTCGCGCCCGCCGAAGAGGTTGAGGGAGGCGAAGGAGTCGCAGTAGGCGGGGGCCGCGCCCCGGCAGTTGCGGCACTGACCGCAGGAGTCGAAGCCGAGGACGACATGGTCGCCGACGCTCAGTACGGTGACCGCGCGGCCGGTGCGCACCACGACACCGGCGCCTTCGTGGCCCAGGACCGCCGGCAGCGGGCTGCGGCCCGCCGAACGCCGGACCGCCAGATCGGTCCGGCACATCCCGCAGCCCGCGATCCTCACCAGGATCTCGCCGTCGGCCGGCTCTCCGTGCAGGATCACCTCCTCGGCCGTGAACCGGCCCTCGTACGTGCGCAGTACGGCCGCCTCGAACCTCATCCCCGGTCCTTTCGCGGGCGGTGCACGACGAACGGCCGGAGGTTCCCGTACAGGCCCCATGGGCCGCCCGCGACGCCGACACCGCTGTCCTTGGCGCCCGCGAAGGGCTGGGCGAGGGAGAGTTCGGCGTGGTGGTTGATCCAGGCGGTCCCGCACTCCAGCCGGTCGGCCACCGCCTCGGCACGGTCGAGGTCGGTCCCCCAGACCGATCCGCCGAGCCCGAAGCCGGTGCCGTTGGCCGCCTCGACGGCCTCGTCCACGCTGCGGTACGCCAGCACCGGCAGGACGGGGCCGAACTGCTCCTCGGTCACCACCGCACTGGTGGGCGGGGCGTCGGCGAGGATCGTGGGGGCGAAGAAGTAGCCCGGCCGGTCCAGCCGGTGGCCGCCCGCCACGGCGCGGGCGCCGTCCGCCAGGGCCTGTGCGGTGCAGCGTTCGACGCGGGCCAGCTGGGGTGCGTTGTTGACCGGTCCCAGCCGCGAGTCCGGGTCGAGGCCGGGGCCGACGACGACGGTCCTGGCGCGCTGGGCGAGGGCTTCGGCCACCTCCGCGCAGAGCCGGGCCGGGGCGTAGACGCGTTTGACCGCCATGCAGACCTGCCCGCAGTTGCGGAAGGCGGCCCAGAACAGCCGGTCCGCGATCCGCTCCACCTCCACGTCCTCCAGCAGGATCGCCGCGTCGTTGCCGCCCAGTTCCAGGGTGACCCGGGCGAGCGAGGCCGCCGCACCCTCGGCGACGGCCCGCCCGGTGGCGACCGAACCGGTGAAGGTGACGTGGCGCACGCCCGGGTGGGACGCGAGGCGGGCGCCCAGCGGTTCACGACCGGTGATGACGGTCAGTACGTTCTCGGGCAGGGCGGCGGCGAGGACGGAGCCCAGCAGCCGGGTGGCCAGGGGCGTGAACGGGGAGGGCTTGAGCACCATCGTGTTGCCCGCGGCGAGCGCGGGGGCGAACTTCGCCGCGGCGAGCTGGAGCGGGAAGTTCCACGGCACGATCGCGGCGACGGGCCCGAGCGGGCGCCAGCGGATCTCGCTGTGCACGGGCCGGCCGTCGGCGATCGACTGCGGTACGGGGGTCAGTTCGGCGAAGTAGCGCAGCCGGGCCGCCGTACGGTCGATCTCCGCGAACGACTCGGCCAGGGGCTTTCCCTGTTCCCGGGTGAGCAGGCGGGCGAGGGCGTCGCCGGCCGCTTGCACGGCGTCGGCCGCGGCGTGCAGCGCGAAGGTACGGGCCACGGGGTCGGCACGCCAGTCCAGCCAGGCCCGGTGAGCCCGGCCGACGACGGCGTCCAACTCGTCCGGCCGCTGGTCGGGGACGTCGTCGAAGGCCTCGCCGGTGGCCGGGTCGACGACGGCGAAGCGCTCGCCGCGGTGTCCGGGAAGGCGGTCGGGTCGTGAGGTCGCCATGCCGGCGCTCAGCCGGCGGCGGCGACGGCCGCCGCGTGCTCCCGGGCCTGCCGGTCCATCTCCGCCCGGAAGGCGGCCACCAGGTGCGGCTGGATCCTTCCGGCGTTGCGGTCGCCGCCCTCGCAGACCGCTCCGCGCACCCCCACGATGTCCGTGCCGATGCGGGTCAGCGGGCCGAGGTCTCCCTGCTTGACACTGCCCGCGAGGGCGGCGAGCAGACCGGCGTCGTGGGCCAGCCGGACGAACTCGGCGCAGACGTCCGGCGGGACGTGGTCGAACAGCCGGCTCCCGTCCTTGATCGCGGTGTCCAGCATGGCCGCGTCGGCGCCGGAGCGCCGTGCGATGTCGGGCAGGGCGAGCGGGTTGACGCAGCCGATCCGGTGGGCGTCGGCGTAACCCGAGGCGACGACGAGTGCGTCGGGCCGGTGGTCCTTCACCGCCCGCACCACCGCGCGCATGACCTCCACGCCCTGCTCGGGCGTGGTGCATCCGTAGAGGCCGACCTTGATGTACGTGGC
Source organism: Streptomyces sp. NPDC056160 (assembly GCF_042268205.1). Taxonomy (NCBI): domain Bacteria; kingdom Bacillati; phylum Actinomycetota; class Actinomycetes; order Kitasatosporales; family Streptomycetaceae; genus Streptomyces; species Streptomyces sp. NPDC056160. Next base: position 22,643 of record NZ_JBHJUW010000040.1, on the reverse strand, counting down.
GCCCGAGACGACCGCGCCGAGCGCCGCCTGGGCCACCGTGCCGGGCTTGTACGGTACGTCGCCGACGGTGGCGGAGACCGGTTTGTCCGCCGGGACGGCGTCGCGGATCTCTCTGATGACCCACGGGAAGTTGGCGCCGAGCGAGCCCTCGTCGGGCTTCTTGACGTCGACGATGTCGAGGTGTTCCGCCGCCTTCGCGCAGTCGAGGGCTTCCTCGACGCCGTCCGGGGAGACGAGAAGCAACACGGTGGGCTCCTTCCGCCGCAGGCCCGCCCGCCCTTGGGGCAGGGGGTGCGGATACGCGGGGTTCACGTGCGGTGTGCTCATCATTTCCGGCGCTCGTGGGCGCCGGTAGGGCGTGCGGAGTCCCCGCGGGGCGCTCCGGCCCGCCCGCGGTGCGCCGCGCGCACCGGCCGGAACCAGCCATGCGGGTCGGAGCGGCAACCTACCGAGAGATGCGCGTCGCGGCCGGCCCGGGCCGGCAGGACCTGCCGCTCCTCGCCCTGGGGGGGCGGGGTCGGCGTCGAGGCGGTCGGTGGCGTCCAGCAGGTCGCGCATCTGGTCCAGGCTGAAGCCGAGCGGCTTCATGCGGCGGATCACCATGAGGCGGGCGACGCCGGTCTCGGTGCAGAGGCGGAAGCCGCCCTGGGAGCGGGCCGAGGGGATGACGAGTCCGGTCTCCTCGGAGTGGCGGATCGTGCGCAGGGACAGGGGGCTCGGGGCAGCCCGGCGTGGGCGCGGTGCGGGTCCGGACGGTGCCGCGCGTCCCGCCCTCGCGCGCGTCGAGATCGGCGCGGTGTGCGCCCCCGGCTCCTCGCCCCGCGCCCGCCTCGACCCCGGGCGCTCTCCGCCCTCCCCGGCCCCCACCTGCTCCGTCTTCCCGTTCCGCCGTCCGTCGGCCTCCTTTCGCCGGCGACCCTTGACCGTCCGTCCGGCGGCGGTGTAGACATGCCGCCACCGGATGTTTACGTAAACATGTCGCCTGTCCGGCGGCCTCATCGACCGCTCCCCCGGCCCGGGACGCGTGCGTGAACTCCGGCTCCACTTGGGCGAAGCACGAGCGAGGGACGCGAGATGACCACGCTGCAAGCGCCGGCGACCGCAGGGGTCCGCCCGGCCGGACCACCCCTACGGCGGGCGCGCCGCGCCTGGACGGGATGGGGATTCATCGGCCCCTTCGTGCTGGTCTTCGCACTGGTCTTCCTGGCGCCCCTGGGTTACTCCCTCTACCTGAGCCTCTTCCGGACCCGACTCATCGGCGGCACCCGTTTCGTGGGGCTCGACAACTACCGGCAGGCCCTCCAGGACGGCCAGTTCTGGGAGGGCGTCGCCCGCGTCGGCCTGTTCCTGCTCGTCCAGGTGCCGATCATGCTGGGTATCGCCCTGTTCGTCGCGCTCGCCATCGACAGCGGCCGCCTCTACGGCAAGGACTTCTTCCGGATATCGGTGTTCCTGCCGTACGCCGTGCCCTCCGTCGTCGCGACCCTGATGTGGGGCTTCATGTACGGGCCGCGTTTCGGCCTGGTCGGTGACATCGGCGACGCGCTCGGCACGCACCTGCCCGACCCGCTCTCCTCCGGCCTGGTCCTGGCGTCGATCGGCAACATCGTCACCTGGGAGTTCGTGGGCTACAACATGCTCATCTTCTACTCCGCGCTGCGGGTGATCCCGCACTCGCTGTACGAAGCAGCCGAGATCGACGGCGCCGGTCAGTGGCGGGTCATCGCGGCGATCAAGCTCCCGGCGATCCGCGGCGCCCTGGTCATCGCCACGATCTTCTCGATCATCGGCAGCTTCCAGCTCTTCAACGAGCCCGCCATCCTCCAGAAGCTCGCACCCAACGCGATCACCACCGACTACACCCCCAACTACTACACGTACTCGCTGTCCTTCTCGGGCCAGCAGCACAACTACTCGGCGACGGTCGCCATCGTCATGGGCGTGCTCACCATGATCGTCGCCTACGTCGTCCAGCTGCGCGGCATGCGCAAGGGAGCGTGAGCCCGATGACGAGCAGCACCACCGACGCCCCGCGCACCGCCGCCGCGCCCCGGCCCGCGCCCGCACCGCGCCTGCGGACACCGGCCCGGCGCCCGCACACCCCGGGCCGCCCGAAGCGCAGCGTCCCGCTGACCCTGCTCACCGGCATCGTCCTGGTCTACAGCCTGCTGCCGCTGCTGTGGCTGGTGATCAGCGCCACGAAGTCCCAGGCAGGGCTGGCCCGTTCCTTCGGGCTCTGGTTCGACCACGACTTCGCCCTGTGGGACAACGTCCGCGAGACGTTCACGTACCAGGACGGCGTCTTCGGCCGCTGGCTGCTGAACACCCTGCTGTACGTGGTGCTGGGCGCGGGGGGCGCCACGTTCCTCGCGGTCCTCGGCGGCTACGCCCTCGCCAAGTTCGACTTCCCCGGCAAGCGCGGTGTGTTCGCCGTCGTCATCGGAGCGGTCGCCGTGCCCACCACGGCCCTCGCCGTCCCGACCTTCCTGATGTTCAGCAAGATGGGCCTGACCGACACCCCGTGGGCCGTCGTCCTCCCCTCGCTGATCTCGCCGTTCGGCCTCTACCTGATGTGGGTGTTCGCGGCCGAGGCGATCCCCACGGAGCTGATGGAGGCCGCCCGCATCGACGGCGCGGGCGAGCTGCGCACCTTCTTCCGGGTCGCCCTCCCGCTGCTCGCCCCCGGCACGGTGACGGTGCTGCTGTTCACCACGGTCGCCACCTGGAACAACTTCTTCCTGCCGCTGATCATGCTGAAGGACCCCGACTGGTACCCGCTCACCCTCGGCCTCGACGCCTGGAACAAGCAGGCGGCCACGGCGGGCGGCGAGGCGGTGTTCAACCTGGTCGTCACCGGCTCGCTGCTCACCATCGTGCCGCTGATCGCCGCCTTCCTGCTGCTCCAGAAGTACTGGCGGTCCGGTCTCGCCGCCGGAAGCGTCAAGGAGTAGCAGCCGGGCGCGCGTCCTCCCCGCCCCCCGGCGCCGCCCGCCCTCGTCCCCGTCGGCCTCTCCTCCGCCCGTCCTGTCGAACCACGTCGAAGTGGAAGTACCGTCATGCCCAAGCACTCCCGCCGCCTGCTGCGCGGCCTCGGTCTCGTCACCGTTCTCGCCCTCGGGGCGACCGCCTGCGGTTCGGGCGACGAGGACTCCGGCCAGAAGCAGGTGGGCGCCGCCGACGTCCAGGCCGCACTGAAGAAGGGCGGCACCGTCACCGTCTGGGCCTGGGAGCCCACCTTGAAGCAGGTGGCCGCCGACTTCGAGAAGAAGTACCCGAAGGTCCACGTCAAGCTCGTCAACGCCGGTACGAACAACGACGAGTACAAGGCCCTGCAGAACGCCATCTCGGCGCAGAAGGGCGTCCCGGACGTCGCGCAGATCGAGTACTACGCGCTCGGCCAGTACGCGCTGACGAAGTCGGTCGCCGACCTCGGGCCCTACGGCGCAGGCAAGCTGGAGGGGTCCTACTCGCCGGGCCCGTGGAACGCGGTGAAGTCCGGTGACGGCATCTACGGTCTGCCGATGGACTCCGGGCCGATGGCGCTGTTCTACAACAAGAAGGTCTTCGACAAGTACAAGATCGCCGTGCCGGCGACATGGGACGAGTACGTGGACGCGGCCCGCAAGCTGCACAAGGCGGACCCGAAGGCCTACATCACCAGTGACATCGGCGACGCCGGACTGACCACCAGCCTGCTGTGGCAGGCCGGCTCCCACCCGTACAAGGCCGACGGCACCAAGGTCGGCATCGACTTCACCGACGCCGGGGCGAGGAAGTACACCGCCACCTGGCAGAAGCTCCTGGACGAAAAGCTCGTCTCGCCCGTCGCGGGCTGGAGCGACGACTGGTACAAGGGCCTGGGCGACGGCACCATCGCCACCCTGCCCATCGGTGCGTGGATGCCCGCCAACTTCGCCTCGGGCGTGAAGAACGCCGCCGGTGACTGGCGCGTGGCGCCGCTGCCGCAGTGGACGGCGGGCGCGCACACCTCCGCCGAGAACGGCGGCAGCTCGCTCGCCCTTCCCGAACTCGGCGGGAACAAGGAACTCGCCTACGCCTTCGTCGAGTACGCCGACTCCGGGGACGGCGTGGCGACGCGGATCAAGAACGGCGCGTTCCCGGCCACCGTGAAGGACCTGAACTCCCAGGAGTTCCAGAACACCCCCTTCCCGTACTTCGGCGGGCAGCAGGCCAACAAGATCTTCGCCGACTCCGCGAAGTCCGTACCGACCGGCTGGAAGTACCTGCCCTACCAGGTGTACGCCAACTCGATCTTCAACGACACCGTGGGCAAGGCGTACGTCTCCGGCACGAAGCTGTCCGAGGGCCTGAAGTCCTGGCAGGACAAGTCCCTCGCGTACGGCAAGGAGCAGGGGTTCACCGTCGAGCAGTGACACCTCGCGTACCGAACTCTTCTCCTCCCCTGTGACACCGGCCCTGGAAAGGACCTGTATGACCTCCCCCCGCACCCCTCGTTTCCCCTACCCGGTGGGCCCCGACGGCTCCCGGCGGCTCGTCTACGGCGCGGACTACAACCCCGAGCAGTGGCCGCGGGAGGTGTGGGAGGAGGACGTCCGGCTGATGCGCGAGGCCGGCGTCAACGTCGTCTCGCTGGCGATCTTCTCCTGGGCCCGTCTGCAACCCACCGCCGACAGCTGGGACTTCACCTGGCTCGACGAGGTGATGGACCTGCTGCACGCCGCCGGTGTCGGCGTCGACCTGGCCACCGCCACCGCGTCCCCGCCGCCGTGGCTCACCACCGCGCACCCGGAGATCCTTCCGGTGACCGCCACCGGCGAGACGCTGTGGCCGGGCGCGCGGCAGCACTGGCGGCCCACTTCCCCCGTCTTCCGCGCCCACGCGCTGCGGCTGGTGCGCGCACTGGCGACGCGCTACGCGGACCATCCGGCGCTGGTCGCCTGGCACATCAACAACGAGCTGGGCTGCCACAACATCTACGACCACTCCGACGACGCCGCCCGCGCCTTCCGCGCCTGGCTGCGCCGCCGCTACACCTCGCTCGACGCCCTCAACCAAGCCTGGGGAACGGCGTTCTGGTCGCAGCACTACAGCGCCTGGGACCAGATCCTGCCCCCGCGCCTGGCCGCCTCCCACCCCAACCCCACCCAGCAGCTGGACTTCAAGCGCTTCTCCTCCGACGCGTTGAAGGACCACCTGCTCGCCGAGCGCGAGGTCCTGCGCGAACTCACCCCGCACACGCCCGTCACCACCAACTTCATGGTGATGAGCGGCATCAAGGGCATGAACTACGCCGACTGGGCGCAGGCGGTGGACTTCGTCTCCAACGACCACTACGTCGTCCCCGGGCCGCAGGACCGCGACGAGCTGTCCTTCTGCGCCAACCTCACCAGCGGCATCGCGGGTCACCGGCCCTGGTTCCTGATGGAACACTCCACCGGCGCCGTCAACTGGCAGCCCGTCAACGTGCCCAAGCGGCCCGGTGAGCTGGCCCGCGACTCGCTGCTGCACGTCGCCCACGGCGCGGACGCGGTCTGCTTCTTCCAGTGGCGTCAGTCCGCGGCCGGCGCGGAGAAGTACCACTCCGCGATGGTGCCGCACGCCGGTGCCGACAGCGACGTCTTCCGCGACGTCGTCGGCCTGGGCGGCACCCTGCGGTCCCTGGCCGCGGTCGGCGGCACCGAGCGGGAGAAGGCCCGCGTGGCGATCCTGTTCGACTGGGACTCGCGGTGGGCGGCCGAGCAGGACTCCCACCCCACCGCCCTGCTCGACTACCACCGTGAAGCCCTCGACTGGTACTCGGCACTGCTGCGCCTCGGTGTCCGGGCCGACGTCGTCCCCGTCCCGCAGAGCGACTTCTCCGCCTACGACGTCGTGATCGCGCCCGTGCTGCACATGGTGCCGCAGACCCTCGCCAAGGAACTCACCCGGTACGTCGAGGGCGGTGGCCACCTCGTCACCACGTACTTCTCAGGAGTGGTCGACGAGAACGACCACGTCTGGCTCGGCGGCTACCCCGGCGCGCTACGGGAGTTGCTGGGGATCCGCATCGAGGAGTTCGGCCCGCTGCCCGAGGGTGACAGCGTCGAACTCGACCTCGACGGCACCCCGGCCGGCACGTTGTGGACCGACCGGATCTCCCTCACCGACGGCGACACGCAGGTGCTGGCACGCTACCGCACCGGCGCCTTCGCCACCCGTCCCGCGGTCACCCGCCGCACGACGGGCCACGGCTCGGCCGCCTACGTGTCGACGCGACTCGGCGCCCAGGGCCTCGCCGGGCTGCTGCCCGCACTCCTCGCCCCGGCCGGGGTGAGCAGCGAACTGCCCGAGCACGCACGGGGCGTGGTCGAGCAGGCCGTACGCCGTGACGCGGACAACCGCTACGTGTTCCTGGTCAACCGCGGTGACGAGGCCGTCGCACTGCCCGGCGTGAGCGGCGAAGTACTCACCGGTCACACCGACGACGGCGTGCTCGCCCTGCCCCCGCACGGCGTGGCGGTGCTGCGCCAGGCCGTACGACCGGGGCCGGCACACATGTGATCACAGGGGCTTGAGCCGGGTGTGCAGGAGGCAGAACTCGTTGCCTTCCGGGTCGCACAGGACGTGCCAGTTCTCGGTGCCGGTCTGGCCGACGTCGGCGGGTCTGGCGCCGAGGGCGAGCAGCCGCTCCAACTCGGCCTCCTGGTCGCGGTCGGTGGCGTTGACGTCCAGGTGCAGCCGGAGCTTCTCGGGCCGCGGGTCGCTGCTGGGGCTCAGGACCAGGACGGGCAGCGGGCCTCCGAACCCGGTGCCCGGCGGCCCGATCTCGATGCTGCCGTCGTCCTCCCGGCCGAGTTCGACGTAACCGAGGACGTCGCTCCAGAACGCGGCGAGCCGTTCCGGGTCGGCGCAGTCGATGACCAGCTCACTGATGCGGCATGCCATGCCGGTGAGTGTACGTCGACGCCCTGGGCGCGCGACGGGTGCGTAGGATCGCCCGGTGACGCAGAGCGCCGCCCTGGCCGGGGTCTTCGACGACCTCGCCCCCGCGTACGACCACGAGCACCACGAGGAGGTCGCGCGGGCCCTGCTGGCCCTGACCGGCCCGGCCCCGATGGACGCCGTGGCCGACGTGGCCTGCGGTGCGGGCGCCGTGTCCCTGCGCCTCGCGCGTCACCGCCCCGCGGGCGCACCACCCGTCCTCGCCGTCGACGTGTCGCCCCGCATGATCGAGACCGGACGGGCACGTGCCGCGTCGTCGGGGGTGCGGAGGTCCGCGATCGACTGGCGTCTCGCGGACGCCGTGCCGCTGCCGGTCGCCGACCACTGTCTCGACGTCGTCCTGTGCGCCTCCTCGCTGCACTTCCTGGGCGGCCGGGCGGTGGCCGACTGGCGGCGCGCACTGCGCCCGGGCGGCCGGGTGGGGTTCACCCTGCCGTCGGCCACGCACTTCCGGCCGTCCGCACGCTTCCGCGCGCTGCTGGCGGCGGACGTACCGCTGCCAGGAAGCGCCGAGGAGGCCTGCGCCTGGGCGGCCGCGGGCGGTTTCACCGACGCCGTCTCCCGCGTCCACGTCCTCGGTGGCCGCCGTGTGATCGTCACCTCGGCCGTGAGACCGGCCGGGCGGCCCTGACCCGACGCTCCGGACCCGTAAGGCGGTCCGGCGGGGCGCGGCGCACGGCGCCCGTCACCCCTGCGGCTGCTCCGGGCTCACCTAGCGGAAACGCTGCCGTGTTCAGGGGACCAGCACGATCCTGCCGAACACCTCCCCCGCGTCCATCGCCCGGTGGGCCGACGCCGCCTGGCCCAACGGCAGCACCTCGTGCACGACCGTGCGCAGGTCCCCGCGCGCGGCAGCGGCGAACTGGGAGGACCGCACGGCCTGCCGGTCGGGGCCGGGCACGGTGTCGAGGCTGAAGGCGGCGAACGACAGGGACTTGCGGAAGGCGTCCATCAAGCGCATGCCGAAGTCCGCCGGCGGCGGACCGCCGACCACGCCGAGGGCCACGTACCGCCCGTTGGAGTTCAGCATCGTCAGGAACCGGGGGAGCTGGGGACCCCCCACGACGTCGATGACCACGTCGAAGCCCGAGGGAGTTCGCGGACCGCCCTCCCCCGAGCGGTCGAGCACGTGGGTCGCGCCCAGGTCCCGCAGGCGGGCACCACGCTCCACCGATGAGGTGGTGACCGCCACCGCGCCCGCGCCGCTCCCGACCGCGAGCTGGACCGCCGCGACTCCGATACTGCCCGCCGCGCCGCGCACGAGCACCGACTCGCCGGGCGCGAGACGAGCTCGGTCGAGGGCGAAGTGGGCGACCACGCCGGAACCGCCGAGCGTCACCGCGTCGGCGCAGGTCAGTCCTTCGGGCAGCGGAAGGACGTCCTCGACCGCGGCGACGGCCTGCTCGGCGTACCCCCCGGACGGGCCGGTGAACGCCCACACTCGCCGCCCGGTCCACGCGGCGTCCACGCCCTCCCCCACCGCGACGACTCGCCCCGCCACCTCGCTGCCGAGGTGATGGCCCTCCCGGAAGCCGTACGCGGCGAGCACGCCCCGGCGGATCACGGCGTCCACGCCGCCCACCCCGATCGCCTCCGTGGCGATCAGCACCTGTCCCGGGGCGGCGCCGGGGGTGGGCACGTCGACGACCTCCAGACCATCAGGATCTCCGAACTCCCTGATCACGACGGCTTTCATCGCTGCTCCTCACTTCGGTGAACGGACGGATCACAGCCGCGGCACACGTTCGGCGCGGCCGGTGCGGCGAGCCGGGACACGCGGTCCGGGGTCACCGGAAAGCTGCCGGCCGGCACGGGGCGGCACCATGCGGACGGGACTCCACGGCTCCCGCCCGACCGTCACCGACCGCCGCCATCGGACCGTATGGGACGGCCCGGCCCGTTTGGCTAAAGTGAGAGCGATGACCAGCCGATTGCCTCAGTCCGTGCGCTCCGACGTCCGTGACAACCGGGCCCGCATCCTCGACGCCGCCCGCGCGGTGTTCGGCGAGGACGGGCTGGGCGCGCCCGTGCGCGAGGTCGCCCGCCGGGCAGGCGTAGGCCCCGCCACGCTGTACCGGCACTTCCCGACCAAGCAGGCCCTGCTCGTGCAGACCTTCGCCGAGCAGCGGCGGGCCTGTCGTGCCGCCGTCGACGACGCCCTGGCGGACACGGACCCGTGGCACGGCTTCCGGGGCATGGTCGAGCGTATCTGTGAACTGCACGCGCACAGCCGGGGGTTCGCGGACGCCTTCATGACGGCCTTCCCCGAGATCCTGGACTTCACCGCCGACCGGGAGCGGTCCCTGCGCGCGGTCACCGTCCTGGCCCGCCGCGCCCAGCAGGCCGGCCGGCTGCGCCCCGGCTTCGTCGTCGACGACCTGGTCCTGATGCTCATGGCCCACCGGGGCGTCCAGGACGCGCCGCTCGCCACCCGGATCACGGCCTCCCGCCGCTTCGCCGCCTACGTGATCGAGGCGTTCAGCGCCGTACCGGAGGCGGGAACGCCGAGCCCGCTCCCACCGGCCGCCCGCCTGCGGTTCGCGCACGCGCCCGCCACACCGTGGACCGGAGCAGTTGCCGGGAGGAGGGCGCGGCCGCGGCGCTGCACGTCGCCCAGCCCTCCCTGCGCCGCCAGATCCAGCGGCTGGAGGACACCCTCGGGGTGCGGCTGCTGGAGCGCACGCCGCAGGGCAGCACCCTCACCGCGGCCGGCGCGGCCTTCCTCCCGCAGGCCCAGACGCTCCTGCACACCGCGCACCGGGCGGTGCTCACCGCGCACGCCGCCGCGCCGTCGCGCACGATCACCGTCGGATCCGTCGAGGATCTCGTCGTCACCCCCGCGGTCCGGGACCTGCGGCGCCGCCACCCCGGCGCGCACGTCCGCACGCGGCACCTGGACCGGGACGAGGCACGCGCCCTGCCCGACCGCCGGGTCGACGCCCTCGTCATCCGGACGCCGCTCCCGATCCCGGCCGATGGGCTGGAGGTGACCGTCCTCTACGACGAGCCGCGCGCACTCCTGGTGCCCGTCTTCCACCGGCTCGCCGGAAAGGAGTCCGTCCACCCGGACGACTTCGCCGACGAACCACTCGTGGCCTGCGCGGGCATGGCCGCGCTGTGGACCGGCTTCTGGCGGCTGGATCCGCGTCCGGACGGCAGCCCGGCCCCGCTCGGTCCCCTGCTCGTCGACACCTTCGAGGACAAGCTGGAAGCCGTCGCCGACGGCCGCGCCACCGCCCTGGTGCCCGCCGACGACCGCCGCTGTGCGCTCCGTTCGGACCTCGTCACCGTGCCCGTCGAGGGGATCGAGCCCTGCCAAGTGGTCGTCGCGCAGCGCCGGGACGACCGCAGTCCGCTCGTCGCCCACTTCCGCGAGTCGGCGGTGAGCCTCCTGGCGCGCGGGGCCTGACGCGGCCGTCCGCTCCGTCGGGAGATACGTGTGTGGTGGTGGTCCGGCGGTTCATGCCGCTCGCCCTGCCGGACACCGACGAGTCAACAGCCGCCCGCGGACGGTGTCCAAGACCTCTTCCGCACCCCGTCATGCAGCATCTGCATGACGGGGTGCGGGCGGAGGGGCGGGCGCGCCGGCACGACCTCCTGAACACCTGAGCCGCCTCGGTTCCCGAGCCACCGAGGTCCTGAGCCCCTGAGGCGGGCCCGGTTCGTACAGCCGGGGCGCGGCATCGTGCCGCGCCCCTCCCGCTCCCGGGGAGCCCCGCCGCCCCGCGCGGCACCGGCGGCACCCTGTCACTGACGGGCCGATCGCCCTAACCTACAAGGCGGCCCGGAGAACGAAGTCCGCTGCACCCTCGCACACCCGTCTGTGGAAGCCAGCCGCCCCCACCCGCAGAAGGAGACACTCCGTGAACGAGCAGCAGCCCCTGATCGTCCTCGACCCCACCGGCGCCGACCACCACGCCGAGATGCGGGCGTTACGCGCCCGCGGGGCCGCCGCGCGCGTGGACATCCTCGGGGTGACCGCGTGGGCCGTGACCGACCCCGCCGTCCTCAAACGCCTGTTGACCAGCCCTGACGTCTCCAAGGACGCCGTGAGGCACTGGCCCGCCTACGCAGCGACCGCCTCCACCTGGCCGCTCGCCCTCTGGATCACGGCGGACAACATGTTCACCGCCTACGGCGACGAACACCGCCGGCTGCGCCGTATGATCGCGCCCGCCTTCAGTGCCCGCCGCGTCGAAGCCCTGCGCCCCACCGTCGAGGCGACGGTCACCGCCCTCCTCGACGCGCTCTCCGCTCTGCCCGCCGCGGGCGGCGTCGACCTGCGCGCACGCCTCGCCCACCCGCTGCCGATCGCCGCGATCAGCCGTCTCATGGGCGTGCCCGAGGACCAGCGCGACGGGTTTCGCACCATGGTCGACGGCATCTTCGACACCACCCTCACCACCGAGCAGGCCCTCGCGAACACGGCCGCCGTCTTCCAGGCTCTGGACCGGCTGATCGCCGTCAAGCGAGCCGAGCCCGGCGACGACATGACCTCTCTCCTGGTCGCCGCCCGCGACGAGGAGGGCGACGGCGACGGTCTGTCCGACACCGAACTGCGCGACACCCTGCTGCTGATGATCTCCGCCGGGTACGAGACCACCGTCAACGTCATCGACCAGGCGGTCACCGCCCTGCTCACCGACCCCGCCCAACTCGCCCTGGTCCGGGCCGGGCACGCGGACTGGTCCGACGTCGTCGAGGAGACGCTGCGGCACGAACCCGCCGTCAAGCACCTTCCGCTGCGCTACGCCGTGCGGGACATTCCCCTGCCCGACGGACAGGTCATCCCGCGGGGCGACGCCATCCTCACCTCCTACGCCGCCGCCAACCGCCACCCCGGCTGGCACGGCGCCACCGCCGACCGCTTCGACGTCACCCGGCCGGCCAAGGACCACATGGCCTTCGGATACGGCGTGCACTTCTGCCTCGGTGCCCCGCTGGCCCGGCTGGAGGTCACCACCGCGCTGCGGCTGCTCTTCGACCGGTTCCCCGACATCCGACTCGCCGCTCCCGCCGACCAGTTGCCACCGCTTCCCTCCCTCATCAGCAACGGGCACCAGACGATCCCCGTACGCCTGCGGCCGACCACCACGCCGTGACATCAGTCACAGCGCATTACGGTATTAGGCCCCGCCGATAGTAGGTGCCGCTCTGCCGACATGGGGGACTTGTCCGGCTTGGTGAGGGCGCGCCGGGCGGCGGGCGGGGTGACGCTCCGCGGCCGGGCACCCCCGCGCCCTCTCGCCCGCCGCTGACCGACTTCTGACGCACGGCCAGCCCTTCGCGCAGGCCGGACACACGTGATCAAGCACGTTCCCCTCGGCGCCGCAAGACCGCTCCGGTCTACGAGGGTCGGTAGTAGCGAGGCCCTTTGCGGTCCCGCTCGCCGCCGTCCCAAGATGACGAACCGCAGGCATCGCCGCAGTTCACAGGACGGACTCCCGAAGAGCCGCCCGGTTGAAGGGCGCTCGGCGACTACCGAGTGAGGTCACGCATGGGCAAGCACCGCAAGCATCAGCATCACCGGCGGATAGCCATAGCCGCCGTAGCCGTCGGCGCCGTCGGCATCCCGTCCGCCGCTCTGGCCTGCGGTGGCTGGCCGGGCAGCGGGTCGCACCCGTCGCACGGGGTGGCCAGGCGGACGACCCCGGTCCAGTGGAACCCCGCGGCGTGGGACGACTCCGGCGCCCGCGCCGGAAGCGGCGAGCGGACCCCGGCCGCGTCACCGACCGCGTCCGCCCGCACGAGTACGCCCCGGCCCACCGTGACCGCGCCCGGCACCAGGAGTCCGAGGACCACTGCTCCGCCGCGCCCGCGGAGCACCCCGGCCCGGCACACCGTGGGGCCGCTCTCCTCCAGCGCCACGTGGAAGGCCACCGCCACCGCCGCCCCCTCGACCGCCGCCGCGAGCACCCCCGCGCGCCCGCACACCACCCCGGCCGCCACCGCCTCCACCACCCCTGCCCCGGCGGCCTCCAGCAGCCCGCAGACGGGTGCGACCGCGTCCACGGCTGTCGTCGCCCGCGTTCTGGAACTGGTCAACGCCCAGCGCGCGCAGGCCGGCTGCTCAGCCCTGACCGCCAACCCGACGCTGGCCGAGGCGGCCCAGGCGCACAGCGAGGACATGGCGGCCCACCAGAACATGTCGCACACCGGCTCCGACGGGTCCGCCCCGGGCGACCGCATCACCCGTGCGGGCTATGTCTGGAGCACCTACGGCGAGAACGTCGCCTACGGTTACTCCACCCCGGAGAAGGTCATGGCGGCCTGGATGGCGAGCCCCGGTCACAAGGCCAACATCCTCAACTGCTCCTTCAAGGAGATCGGTGTCGGGCTGGCCCAGCCCGGCGCCTACTGGACGCAGGACTTCGCCACCAGCCGCTGAGGCGTCAGCGAGCGAGCGCCGTGAGAGGCGCCGGCAGAGGGCCCGGGTCGCCCGTCCGGGCGAAGGAGGCCCAGGCCTCGCGCACGCCCCGGCCCACGGCGTCCACCTCCGCCCAGTCGAGCCGGCCCAGCATCGGCGCGTCCCGCCAGGCGTCCGCCGCCCCGAGCAGCAGGGGGATCTCCACGCAGTGGGTGGCGCCGTAGGGAGAGCCCGGTGGGCGCCAGTCGAGGCGGTAACCGTGGACGCGGGCGCCGGCCCGCTCCAGTTCCGCGCGCAGGGCGCTCAGCGGTGCCTCGTAGGTGCGCCGGGTGCGTTCCGCGGTGCCTCCCGTGTCCCGGGGGCCTTCGGGGAACGCTGACATGTCGTCGGCGTTCCAGCCGTACAGCACGTCCGGGGCGCCGTCGTCGAAGGTGAGCGGTGTGCCCGCGCCGGGGAGCAGGTCGGTGCCTTCGACCGGGCCGAACGGCGGCACCAGGAAGCTGCCGGTACGACGCTGCTGCTCCGCGGCGGTACGGGCCTGGACGGCCAGCAGGTCGGCGGGTGGGGCGGTCCGGGGGTCGCCGCCGAGGTGGGCGGCGAAGACCCGGCCGGTCTCCCGTGCCTCGGCGCGCGGACGGGTCGCGAGGGACAGCGGCGCGCTCTGCAGCACCGCCCGGCGGAACAGGCCGCGCGCCTCGGGCATCCGCATGAGCAGCAGGATGGACACGGCGCCGGCCGACTGGCCGACGAGCGTGATGTTTCCGGGGTCGCCGCCGTACCGGGCGATGTTGTCGCGCGTCCAGCGCAGCGCCGCCAATTGGTCGCGCAGGCCGAGGTTGCCCTCGCTGACGCCGTCGAGGACGAGGTACCCCAGCGCGCCGAGCCGGTAGCCGGCGCTGACGACGACCACGTCCTGCTCCGCGGCGAGCGAACCGCCGTCGTACCAGTCGAGGATGCCGGCCCCGCTGCTGAAGCCGCCGCCGTGGAACCACAGCAGCACCGGGCGACCGGCCTCGCGGGCGTTCCCGGCCGCACCCACGTTCCAGGTCTCCGACACGGGGGCGGCCGGGGAGGTGACCGTCAGGTGGAGGCAGTCCTCGCCCTGCGGGCGGCGGTCGTGGGGCGGGCCCATCACCGCGTCGAGCCGGGACGGCGGCTGCGGACAGATGGCGCCGTCCGGCACGGCCGCCCCGCCGCCGGGCACGGGTCGGGGCGGGGCGAAGCGTTCGGCGGTGGCGAAGCGGAGGGGGCCGGTGCGGAAGACGGTCGCGTCGCTCATGTTTCTCCTCCGGGTTCGGGGTTGCGGGGCGCCCGGCCGACCGCCTGCGCCCGCGCAGGTGCGGGCACGGCCGGTCACGACGGCCTCCCCCATGGTGACGGCTGGTCGCCCGTTCGTGGGCGCGGGCACCGTCGACCCGTCGGCAGCGGTGGCTGCCCCGGGACGTGAGGAGGTGCCGGCCGAGGACAGGTCAGGCCGAGGTCGGCGCGGAGGCGGCGGGAGAGGATGCCGCCGAAGCGGCAGGGGTCAGTCTCCTGCACCCCATCTGTCCGGGCGGGTGATGCCGTCCATGAGCAGGTCGAGCAGCCGCTCGGCCTGGGCTCGCTGGGCGACGGCCCCGGCCACGAGGGTGACACCCGCCAGGGACATGAGGATGTCGGGCGCGGAGACGTCCGCTCGGAAGGCCCCCTGGGCGACGGCGGCGAGGCGGAACTCCTCGACCGCGCCGGTCAGTTGCTCACGCGTCTGCGACCCCAGCCGCTCGTCGTCCCGCAGGAGTGCCTTGAGCGTGTCCGCCATGCCGTGCTTGGCGGCCAGGTAGTCCAGCACCTCGGACATCCACACCCGCAGGGCCCGGTCGGCGGGCAGTTCGCGCAGGAGGGGGGAGGTCCGGGCGCCGAGCCGGGCCGTCTCGTAGCGGTAGGTGGCGTCGACGAGTTGCTCGCGGGTGGGAAAGCGCCGGTACAAGGTGGCGATGCCGACACCGGCGTCCTTGGCGATCTGCTTCAGGGTCGCGGCGGCGCCGTCCCGCGCGAACGCCAGGGCGGCGGCGGCGAGCAGCTTGTCCTCGTTGGCCCGCGCGTCGGCCCTGACGGGGCGGCCGGACGGATCAGGCATGCGGTTCTTCCTCTCGGTCTGCTGTGCGGTCTGTTTGCTATGCGGAGCCGACTCCGCTTACGGTGACGGTCAAGCGGAGTCGGCTCCGCTTGACCCGGACGGTAGCAGCTCGCCGCCGTCCGTCCGTCGCACCGCCGCGACCACGGAAGGGGCGCCCACGCCATGCGGTACCGCACGCTGGGTAGTACAGGAGTCCAGGTCAGCACGCTCTGCCTGGGCGCGATGATGTTCGGGAAGTGGGGAAACCCCGATCACGACGACTCGGTCGGCATCATCCGCACGGCGCTCGACGCGGGCGTCAACATCATCGACACGGCCGACGTGTACGCGGACGGCGAGTCCGAGACCATCGTCGGGAAGGCGATCGCCGGACGGCGCGACGAGGTCGTCCTGGCGACCAAGGTGTCGAGCCCGATGGGCCCCGGTCCCAACCAGCGCGGTGCCTCGCGGCGCTGGATCGTGCGGGCCTGCGAGGAGAGCCTGCGCCGCCTGGGCACCGATCACATCGACCTGTACCAGGTGCACCGGCCCGACCCCGCCACCGACCTCGACGAGACCCTGGGCGCGCTCTCCGACCTCGTCCGCGCGGGCAAGATCCGCTACGCGGGGTCCTCGACGTTCGCGCCCTCGGCGATCGTGCGGGCCCAGTGGACCGCCGAACGGCGCAGCAGCGAGCGCTTCGTGTGCGAACAGCCGCCGTACTCGCTCCTGGCCCGGGGCGTGGAGGGTGATGTGCTGCCCACCTGTGAGACGTACCGGATGGGCGTGCTGGCCTGGAGCCCGCTGGCCGGGGGGTGGCTCTCCGGCCGCTGGCGCCGCGACGCGGCCGGCCCGTCCAGCCACCGCACCCGGACGATGCCCTTCCGTACCACGCTCTCCCACTACGACCTCGACGTTCCGGGCAACCAGGCCAAGCTCGACGCCGCCACCGAACTCGCCCGCACGGCCGACGAGGCGGGCCTGACGCTGATCCAGCTGGCACTGGCGTTCGTCACCATGCACCCCGCGGTCACCGCGGCGATCATCGGCCCCCGTACGGCCGCGCACCTGCGCGACCATCTGAGCGCCGCGGACATCGTCCTGGAGCCCGCCGTGCTGGACCGGATCGACCGCATCGTGGCACCGGGCACCGACCTCAACCCCGAGGACACGGGCTACCACGCGGACGTACTGGCCGACCCGGGACGCCGCCGCCGCGCCGCCGCCGGGTGAGCCGGGCGGGGCTGCCTGCTCCGCCCCGCCTTCGCCCCGCTCCCCCCTCTGCCTCGTCCCGTCCTCGCCCGGCCCGGTCCGGCCCGTCAGGCGCTGTAGCCGTAGCCGGTCCAGTTCGCCAGGACGTGCTCCCGCAGGTCGCGGGGGTAGGACGTGCGGAAGGAGGCGGTGGTGCCCCGGAAGGTGTCCGGCAGCAGGCAGTCCGTGACCGACTTGCCGCCCCGGGCGGCGCCGGCCTCCTCGGGGGTGAGGTAGGGGACCATCGGAATGCCCGGGGCCTCGGGGAAGGTGTGGTGGCCGGTGTCGGGGTGGCCGCGCGTCGCCAGGGCCCAGACGAGCTGCCGGATGTCGGTGACGTCGATGTCGTCGTCGACGACGATCACCTTGGGCACCAGCCAGCCGGCGTGCGAGGCGAACAGCACGTCGGCGATCGCCCGGATCAACTCCGCGCGTTCCAGGCCAAGTCGGACGCGCCGGGCACGGTCGACGGAGACGGCGAGCCAGCAGGTGGCGGCCTCGTACGGGCACCAGGCCAGGGTGACCGGCAGCCCCGCGGCGCGCAGCGCGTCGAGGGCGGCTGCCGCGATCATGGTGCCCCAGATCGTGTGGTTCTCCTCCGGCGGCACCCCGGCCGCGCAGACCGGCAGGATCGGATCGTCGCGGTAGGTGACGGCCTCGACGTGGAAGACGGGCTGCTTCCTGCCGTCCGGGAAGGAGTACCCGTGGTACTCCCCCATCGGCCCCTCGTCGGCGGTCTCGTCGCTGCTGAGGTAGCCCTCCAGGACGATCTCGGCGTTCGCGGGCACGTGCAGCCCGTTCGTCTCGGTGCGGACCACCTCGACGGGCCGCCCGGTGAGCGCGCCGACATAGCCGTCCTCGTCGACGTGTGCCGGCAGCGGCATCCCGGCGGCGGCGAGCGCCGCGGGCGGCGCGCCGAGGACCATCGCCCAGGGTGTGTGCTGCCCCCTCTCACGCCACGCCTCCCGGATCATTCCGACGTGTTGCTGCGGCATCGCGGGACCGACCAGGGTCCTGCGGTCGTGCAGCATGGTGCGGGCCACCGACCAGCTCGTCCACGACCCGTCCGGGGTACGGACCACGTGGAAGCCGTACGTGCCGAAGTACCGCCCGCCGTCCTCCTGGTGGAGCAGGGGAACGGGGAAGGCCTCCAGGTCGACGGCGTCGCCGGTGCGGACGTTCTGCTTGCACGGGCCGGTGGTGACCTCGACGGGCGGGACGGGGTCCGCGTGCATGGCGGCGACGAGGTGCTCCACGATCCGGCGCGGCCCGGCGGTACGGGGCAGCCCGACATGTGCGGCGAGCCGTGCGTGGGCGGCGCCCGAACGCGGGTCACCGAGACCGGCCGGAGCGCCCAGGACGCGGTGGCCGGGGGCGGTGCCGGTGAGCGAGGTGAACAAGGGGGCGGGGGCGCCCGTCTCGTACGCACGGCGGGTCACGGCACCCACTTCGAGGTGCGGATCGACACTCCGTACGACTTCCACCGCATCGCCGTCGGCCAGCAGCCGCTCGACGAAGGCCCGGAAGTCCAGCGCGGGGGCGGGGTCGGTGTCCAGGGCGGTCGGTTCGGGGTCATGGCTGCCGTGGGGAGTGGGGAGGCCGGTGACCGGATGCCGGTCGGGGGTGGACGGGGTCATGGTTCGGTCGTGCTCCTGTTCGTCTTGGCCGGCCGCTGCGTCTTCGCCGGCCGGCTCGTGTCTGCCGTTCGGTGCGTCTTTGCAGTTCGGCGCGTCGCTGCCGGTCAGGCGGTGCGGGTGGGGCCGGCGGTCCGCTCGGCCCGCGCGGGCCGCATCCCGGTCCATCGCCCCTGGTGCGGTGTCTGGACGCCGAGCTGGTCGAGGACGCGTACCACCAGGTGGTCGACGAGGTCGTCGATGGTGCGCGGACGGTTGTAGAAGGCGGGCATCGGAGGAACGATGCGTACGCCCGTCCGGGCGAGGGCGAGCATGTTCTCCAGGTGGATCTCGTTGAGCGGGGTCTCGCGCGGGACCAGGACGAGAGGCCGGCCCTCCTTGAGCACGACGTCCGCCGCGCGCCCCACGAGCCCGTCGGCGTGGCCCGCGCGGATCCCCGCCAGCGTCTTCATGCTGCACGGCACGATCACCATGCCGTCGGTGCGGAAGGACCCGGAGGACAAGGGCGCTCCCTGGTCCTCCGGACGGTGGACGACGTCGGCCAGCGCGCTCACCTCGCCGACGGTGCGGCCCGTCTCCAGCTCGATCGTGGCGCGTGCCCAGCGGCTGATCACCAGGTGGGTCTCGATCTGCGGGTCGGCGGCGAGCCGCTCCAGCAGCCGCACTCCGAACACGGCCCCGGTCGCCCCGGTCATTGCCACGATCAGCCGCATCCGCCGTTCCTCCTCCACTCGGCGCACGGCCCGGTTGCACGTGCGCAGAATCAGTCATCCGGGCAGGGGGACAGGCGGTCATCACCGTGCCCGTTCCACGGCCCTTGCACAGTTCACGCTAGGGACGCCTCGGCGGGCTTCGGCGATAGACTCGGGCACGCGATGAGCAGAAACGGACAGGATCGCGGCCCCGTCGCCTTCCCCTTCCCCACCACTCCTGGCGGTCCGCCCGGCGTGGAGGTGACCGGCCTGCCCGGGCTGCTCACCCGGATCGGGCGTCTGGGGGTGGCGGCCGACGCGCCCGTACGGCTGGAGTTCCACCTGCTGCTGGCCGTGCGCTCGGGGCTGCTGCGCTGCGTGGTGGACACCACCGACTGCGCGGTGCCGGCCGGGGGTTGGCTGTGGGTCCGGCCCGGCCAGTTCGTCCGGTTCCCCGGCGGGAGCGGCGGCGGGGCGGCCGACGCGGAAGCCTCGGTGGTCCTGTTCCAGGCGAGCTTCCTCGATGCGGCCACCGTCGCCGGGGCGCATCTGGACCGCAGGGCCTGGCGGCTGCCGATGTCACCCGCGCCCGAGGCCGCACGGCCCCTGGAGCGGACGCTGGAGCAGTTGGAGAGCGAGTACCACCACTTGCGCGACCTGCCGCTGGAGGTCCATGTCGCCGTCGTCCGGCATCTCCTGGCCGTCCTCCTGCTGCGCCTGGCGAACCTGCCGGGCGGGCAGCGCAGGCATGCGGGCGACGCGGCCTTCCGCCGCTTCCGCGACGCGGTCGAAGAGGACTTCACCCGTGACCACCAGGTCGAGGCGTACGCGGCCCGGCTCGGCTACAGCGTGCGCTCGCTGACCCGGGCCACGAACGCGGCGGTCGGGCGCGGGGCCAAGGCGTTCATCGACGACCGGCTGGTCCTGGAGGCCAAGCGGCTGCTGCTGCACACACACCTGCCGGCGTCCGCGATCGCGGACCGGCTCGGTTTCTCCAGCACGACGGTCTTCACCCGCTTCTTCCGCCTCCGCACCACGGAGACACCCCTCGGCTTCCGCCGCCGGGCGCGCACGGACACGTCCCACGGAGCGCCCTGACGGGCGGGGACCGTTCCGGGCGCGGGAGTCAGCCGCCGGGGACGCCTTCGATGAACCGCCGCAGCGACGGGAGCAGGGCGTCCAGGTCCTGCCCGGTGCGGAAGGCGACGACGGTGGTGCCGCCGCCCTGGCCCGCCGCGCGGCCCGAGGCCTCCGCGGGCGCCGGGAAGAGGGCGAGCACCTCGCGCATCGCCTCGTCGACCTCTTCGACGGGATCGCGGGACTCGCCGCGCAGCCACCGCCGCAGCACATGGTTGTGTGCCGCGACGACGGCCGCGGCCATGAGTTCGGCCCGCAGTGACGCCGTCGCCGTCGGGTCGCCCATCCAGTCCGCGATGAATTCGCGGAACAGCCGCTGGTAGCGGGCCACACTGGCGATCTCCCGGTCGCGCAGGACCGCGACCTTGCTGGTGAGCGCGTAGCGCCGTCGCGCGAGGTCCCCCTCCTCGATGTAGTGGAGCAGGACGAGGCGCACCGCGTCCGACACGGCGACCAGGGCGGTGCTGTTGCTGGAGGTCGCCAGCCGGTCCCTGATCAGCTCAAGCAGCCGGTCGTGGTCGGGGAAGATCACCGCTTCCTTCGACCGGTAGTGGCGGAAGAACGTCGTGCGTCCCACTCCGGCCCGTTCCGCGATGTCGTCGACGGTCGTCTGCTCGTATCCGCGCTCGTCGAAGAGGGCGAAGGCGGCGTCGGCCAGCCGGATCCGCGTGGGTGTCTTGCTCATGACCGCCCATCCTTCCCTGTTCCGGCTCCCGGAGACCACTTGCTCAGTACAACGGTACTGAGTACCGTTGTACTGAGATCGAGTACCAGAGAGAGGTCGGGCGTGGAATCCGTTGCACGGAGCGAGTCCGGACTGCCGATCCAGCCGGTCTACGACGGCTGGGCACCGGCGGACTCCGGCCCGGACGCCGCACTGGGCGCACCGGGGCGGTTCCCGTTCACGCGGGGCGTGTACCCGTCGATGTACACCGGCCGGCCGTGGACGATGCGGCAGTACGCCGGGTTCGGCACCGCCAAGGAGTCGAACGAGCGCTACCACGAGCTGGTCCGCGCGGGGACGGGCGGCCTGAGTGTCGCCTTCGACCTGCCGACGCAGATGGGCTACGACTCCGACGAGGCCATCGCCCGCGGCGAGGTGGGCAAGGTCGGCGTGGCGATCGACTCGATCGAGGACATGCGGACGCTGTTCCAGGGACTGCCGCTGGACAAGGTGTCGACGTCGATGACGATCAACGCCCCCGCCTCGACGCTGCTCCTCCTCTACCAGCTGGTCGCGGCCGAACAGGGCGTGGCGGGCGACCGGTTGACCGGCACGATCCAGAACGACGTGCTCAAGGAGTACATCGCCCGCGGCACCTATATCTTCCCGCCGCAGCAGTCCCTGCGCCTGATCAGCGACATCTTCGCCTACTGCCGGCGGGAGCTGCCGCGCTGGAACACCATCTCCATCTCCGGGTACCACATGGCCGAGGCCGGTGCGACGCCCGCGCAGGAGATCGCGTTCACGCTCGCCAACGCCAAGGAGTACGTCCGCACGGCGCTCGCCGCGGGCCTGGACGTCGACGACTTCGCACCGCGCCTGTCGTTCTTCTTCGTCGCCCGCACCACGCTGCTGGAGGAGATCGCCAAGTTCCGCGTCGCCCGCCGCATCTGGGCGCGCATCATGCGCGACGAGTTCAAGGCCGAGAACCCCAAGTCGCAGATGCTGCGTTTCCACACCCAGACCGCGGGTGTCCAGCTCACCGCGCAGCAGCCCGAGGTCAACCTCGTCCGGGTCGCCCTCCAGGGCCTGGGCGCGGTCCTCGGCGGCACGCAGTCCCTGCACACCAACTCCTACGACGAGGCGATCGCCCTGCCCACGCAGAAGGCGGCCCGGCTCGCCCTGCGCACCCAGCAGGTCATCGCCTACGAGACCGACGTGACCAAGACCGTCGACCCGTTCGCCGGGTCCTACGTCATGGAGTCCATGACCGACGAGCTGGAAGCGGCCGTCCTGGAACTGATCCGGGCCGTCGAGGACCGCGGCGGCGCGGTGGCGGCGATCGAGCAGGGCTTCCAGAAGGGCGAGATCGAGAAGTCCGCCTACCGCACCGCGCTGGAGATCGACCACCGGGAGCGGACCGTCGTCGGGGTCAACAAGTACGTGCTCGACGAGGAGGAACCCTACGAGCCGCTGCGGGTCGACCCGCAGATCGAGACCGACCAGCGCGAACGGCTGGCCGCCCTGCGCGCCGAACGGGACGCCCGGGCCGTCGGGCGCGCCCTGGACGCCCTGCGCGCCGCCGCGCAGGGCACCGACAACGTCCTGCACCCGATGCGCGAGGCCCTGCGCCTGCGCGCCACGGTCGGCGAGGTCTCCCACGCCCTGCGCGACGTATGGGGCGTGTACGTCCCCCATGACACCTTCTGACGACGAGACACCGGGTGGAGCAAGCAGTGACCGACATCGACATCCACACGACCGCGGGCAAGCTCGCGGATCTGCGACGGCGTATCGAGGAAGCCACGCACGCCGGCTCGGACCGCGCGGTCGCCAAGCA